>JAOZNG010000179.1 GCA_029933895.1 archaeon | reverse complement strand
GCCCCTCGGGAGGCCAGGCTTTTCATTCAATTATAACCCACCTTCTACCCCCACCATACGCCCCTGCGCCGGCCTGAACCCTTCCCCCTTCAGGCCTGCTCGGGGCTTCTTCCCCGGAGTTGGGGGGATTTAAGAAGGAAAACGATTTTGGGGCTATCTGTAAGCTCTGGTTCTTTTAGACTCACACCTCCTTACCATAACAACACCCGGGGAAAAGATTATATCTATGACTGTCATCATTATGACCATGGTCATACTTAAAAGGGACAGAGACCTGGAGAAAATAAAAAAGCTGGGGCAGTGGGTGTACATCTGCGGGCGGAGAAAGACAGGAAAGACCTTCATGGTGAGGAGGTTCCTTGACTACGATGCCTACTACTTCGTTAACCGGGACAGGACCCTGTTCACGGAGGAGGGTAGAAAGATAAGCTACGAGGCGTTCTTTGAGATCTTCCGGGAGAGCGTCGGGAAGAAGAAGATTGTGATAGACGAGATGCACAGGCTCCCCGATGAGTTTTTTGATTTTCTCCACTCCACCGGCAGAGTGGGCGAAGTAATAGCGATATCCTCCACGCTGTGGTTATCAGAGAAACTCCTGGGGACTGGATCTCCCCTCTTAGGGCTTTTTTCCATGTACATTTTAGGGCTCGTGGACCAGTGCGACGTTCTCAGCTCTCTCCCCGGGGAGAACCCTGTGGAGGACTTGAAAGCCGCCGTCTATCTCAGAGAGCCAATACTGGCAATGGATTATCGGGCACCAATTGAGGATTATCTCTCCAACTACCTTTACGGGAACAGGCTCGCGGTGAATGAGATCATAGGAGAGATATTCAGCGAGGAGCAGAGACGCACATCCCAGGTTTACCTGGGAATACTGAAATCCATATCAGCAGGAAAGCGCAAGAGCGGGGAGATCTCCTCATTCCTTTTCTCCCGGAAGCTCATTCCAAAGGATAACCCCGGGGCCATTCAGAAGCATCTTGAGGTCCTGCAGAAGATGGGCCTCATAGAGAAGATAGAATCCAGCAGGCGTGGATTCTACTACATGCACCGCTCTCCTCTTTTCAACATTCACTTTTATCTGGACGAGAAGTACGGGTACGTGGAGACGGATGTACCGAAGAAGTACATAGAGGAAGTGGTCAGGGAGATGATGCCGGAGGAGATTGAGAGATTTGTATGGGGCCTTCTTTCGCGTAAACTTGGATTGAAAAAGGTCAAGATTGAGGAGCCGGAGATAGACATCGCACTGAAAAGATTTAGCCGCATTGCGATTGTGGGTGAGGTTAAATGGAGGGAGAACATAACTGACGGGCAGATACGAAAGATTGAGGAGAAACTATCGGAATTCAATGCAAAGATGGTCATCGTGGTTCCAGATAAGAGAGGGCTTATGACACCAAAGGATGCTGTGCTTTTAGACGCAAGAGATCTGGTTGGGATATGCAAGGATAAATCTGAAGTTCTGGAGGAGATCGCTGTATAATGTGATACAGTGGACAAGGGTGGAGGTGGAAGAAAGTTAAGAGGGTTTTAAGAGTATTCCTCCGTGGGCTGATGCCACGGAGGTTTTTGGTGGTCTCCCGGGGGGGCGGGGCCCCGGGGTTTTTAAGTGTCTTCCTCCGGGGGCAGGGCCCCGGAGGTTTTTCTTTCTCTCCAAGGGGAAGGGGGCCCGGGTGGGAGAATCTATTGGCTGGGGCCCCGGGGGTAGATACCCACCTTCAACCCCCACCTTACGCCCCTCCTCTGGCCTGAACCCTTCCCCCTTCAGGCCTGCTCGGGGCGGGTCAGATTATCTCTGTTGGGTGGAGATTACCACCAATCTTGTGTGGATGTGTCTCCCCTCATCATTAAATTTCTCTCAATGGGCTGCCTACCAATAAATTACAGGGCTTCTTTTTCCTCCCACCACTTATTAATCTTTGTTCCTGAATCATAATCCACAATAAATGAATGTTCTTGGGATTTACTATCGCTGGATAAAGCTTTTATGTAAAAGCTATATGACATCCTAAAATATCCTGTTTTACATTTTAGTTTTTTTATATTTTTAATTTTAAAATTAAAAGTTTTTTTCCTATAAAAGACTATTAGTTCATCAGGTTTAAGAATTATTTTTTCGGGTATCATAAAAGAGATGTATGCCAGTATAAAAATAGAAAGCAATGGAATCTCCATAATAAGAAAAAATATAGAAACCATTTTAACAAAAAAATATATTACTGAAAGTTCAACTTTCAAAAAATATCACTAGAGATTGGAATATATTAAACCAGCGCCTGCTAGAGCGAGCCTCATGGATTCAAGACTTCCGTAGCGTTCATTCTTTTCACTTCATCCTTAATGTCTTTATAAGTAAGGTCTTCTATATCACTGACTTTACCTTTCGCCACGGATTTTAATGATGAAATAAATTCTTCTACATTTGGGATATAATTGTTCCATAGGTGAAGTAACGTTTTTTCATCATCTTTTGTGTAAATAATAATGATAGATTCCACAGGTCCCAATACTTTTGTGTATATCTTTATAATACTCTGAATAGGTATTATTGTTTTTTTTCCATTTTTACCGATACGCGGATATCTCTCAACTATTAGTTTTTTTTGTGTTAGTATAATACGACGATATAGGTTCATGCGGTAGAAGATTAGGGTATAACCTGTGAGTAATATTATGTATATTTCAACAAATGCTAATAGGAACAATTCCAACATATTGAAGGAATGGCAACAGATTAATAATATTATCAATAATAATATAGTTATTATAAATATAAACAGAACTAAAAAAAGATGAAAAGTTTTAGTTAATTTATCAGATTTGAATGTCTCTTGCAGACTTCCCCATTTAGGTATAACTCCACTATCGTAAAGAGTCTTACCATTCATACTCATGAACAACTTCACCCAATCCATATATGTGAAAAATGTACATGATGGTTATCAATCCTCAACACACCTTTCTCTGGATAGAGCTGCTTCTCCTCCATGATCCTTCTTTT
>JAOZNG010000178.1 GCA_029933895.1 archaeon | reverse complement strand
TCAAGAGTTGAGGCGTTGAAAGTTACTGGTATTCCTAACTCTACTCCTAATAATGTTGAGTTTAAAGATAAAGCTCCTTGTGTTACATCTATTATATATGTTGGCTCGTTCTCTGTCGTCGATAAAGTTAGAGTTGAGGGGTGTATTGTTACGTCTGATATAAAAGGATATGCTAAACCACTCCCACTATTATACAAATCACTAACAGACGTCGAACTCAAAGCTTCATCAAATAAACAATACTCATCAATCTTCCCATTAAAATATCTGGTGCTGTCTCCCCTGCTTGCCAAATTGTGAGTAGATGATGAAGTTGTGCCCGTGTATGTTATTGTGTTTTTTAGACTACTATTAACATATCCTTTGACTGTCTTCGCCGAAGTGTCATGAACGACAACAACATGATACCATGTAGAAGTAGAAAAACTTGAAGGTGTTATATTTACATTCCATCCCGTTGAAGGTGTTTCTACTATCATAAATAAATTAGTCCCATTCATACCCATTCTTATCGGAACTTGATAACTGCCCGCTCTTGTATCTATTAAATATTTTTCATTAGTGCTCCCTCCTAAATCGTCAGAATTAAACCAAAAACTAATACTCCAATCATTCGCTAAATTAAGAGCTCCAAATCCAGAAGCGACCTCTCCGCTTCCATTAAAATCAAAGGCAGAATTTATTTTTCCTGAGGCATTATAAAGGTTTTCTGTGTTTGTGTTTGCTGTTGCGTTAGTGCTTCCGTGAGCATCTGTGATTGTTGTATTGGCTGCATTATCATCAAACTTCCAATAACTTCTTAAATTTGTAGTGCTAACCATTAAGCTAAAGTTATGATGCCGTCAGAGTGCCAAGCTATTTTGAAAGTCGATGCAGTTATCGACTGAGCTCCACCAAAATCTATTGAACATATTAAGTCGTCGTTTGTCATAGTGTCATCATAAATAACAGCGTGATAAGCTGTGAATGTTGCTGTTGTCCATTCTGTATCATCGGCATCGAATTTAGTTGTTGCCGCCTGAGTGACTGATTTATTTGCCAGAGTTGCTCCGCCTGCTGTGTAGCCTGTGCCACTTATTTCGTTTGCAGAAACATCGGACCATGTATTATCTGTCGCAGAGAATGAGTGTGAGTTGTCTAATAATGCTACTTTAACCGTGTCACCCTCTAAGTCTGTTTCCTTATTCATAAGGTTTGCTTTAAATCTGTTGTATATTCCTGACGCCATAGTCTTTTTTGAGTGTATTTATTAATTTTAATGATGGAACATGGATTATTAAATCTTTCCCTTTTCTCTCAATAATCGGTTTTATTTCTAGAACTCCGTTAATCATCTCTGCTTTGAATACGGGCTTAAAACTGTCACCCTCTATCATTATTAATTACTTTTCTTAGATTTAGTTTCTTTAACTTCTTTGTTTTCTAATTCAGGGAATTTTTTGACTAACTCTTTCAAATTATCTTTTGCGTTAGAAACTATAAGTGCGATTCTATCAGACGTTAGTTTTCCCATGTGCATAAATCCACCGTCTTCTCCGTCTCCAAATTCTTTATTAAAATCTTGTGCTGTAAATTGTCCTTTTGTCAGAAATGAAAAATGTTTGTATAATTTCTGGATGGTTTCTTTAGTCATTTTATGCCTCTGTGTTTGAAATTAAACAGTTAAATTTAGGTCTTGTTAAAACAGCTATCCCGTTAGTCATAACTCTAATTTTTCTACCGATTAACTTTTCTTCTATTATTGCAGTCGTTAAAGAGAAAAACTCGAAGTATTCTGTGGATTTCTTTAATTCAGCTACCATAGCATAATCTGCTGTCACGTTTTCTGAGACTCTAACTGTGCAACCTCCAAACCTTGTTAATACTCCATCAGTTACCATTTTTCCAGCTACTTCATTCCATGCTGCACCTTGAGATGTAATCCAAACTTTTAAATCCTTTTCTCCTTTTGCTGAAACATATAATACTGGGTTTTGAACTTTCCTTTTTGTTTGCTCTCTTATTTTCTGTAATGCTTCCGATATGTCTTCCATTGGGTCTTGCCCACTTGCTGCGTCCCATGTTGCAGTCGCTGTCACAGAGTTAATATTACTTGGTGATTGACTCTCACTTGCTATGTCCCAAATATCTCCGTCTCTATCATTTACTACCGCCCCTGTAATTTCTTCTAAGTTATCCATAAACACCTTAACTTCGCTATCTTTTTCATCTTCTACTGTTATCATCGGAGAATCAACGGAATATTTTTTAGTATAAGAAGTATTCCTAGTCCATGATGTTTCTAAAACGAATGGCAATGCTCCCTCTGCTACAACGATAGACGCTGGAGCTGTCGCTGTTAAATATCCTGATGTTCTTTGATAATATCTTATCTCTCTAGATGACGTTTTTTGAACATTAACATCTTTATAAAAAATACTTTCTTCATTTTGATAGTTTCTTGCTTTTCTATCTAAATTAATTCCCCGAATTAAAGCCTGTCCTGCTGTATCTGCCATTATGCTAAATTAACCGCCATAGGTTTTAATTCAAATAAAAATGTGTTCCCATCTGTTGCTGTCTCTAAAGCAATACCGACTATCTGCTCACTATTAACATCTGCATTAACTAATTCGTTCGTGTCTCCTGTGCCTACATCAGTTATGATAGGCATTCCAACTGTCACTCCTGCTGCACCTGCATATCCTCTAAAAATTCCACCCCTATAAATTGAAACTTTTGTTCCTCGATTTGCTAAATGTTCTGATTGCACTATCCCCGCACAAATATCCGTATCTCCATCTGATAGAGCTGCTGTCATGTTATTTGTTAATTTACAAATTGCCCCTTTTTCGATTCCAGTAGCTAAATCACAGGTCATACTTATTGCTGGTTGGGTTTCTAAAACTAATGTTGCCTCTCTTGCCATGAATTTGCTTAAACTAATAACTATTTAAATGTTTCGAAAATATAGATTTCTTAAGATTTTGTTTTTATCATCAAATCACTCGCTTCTATCATGCGTTTTAATGCTTCAATTTCTTTTTTGTGTGCCTTAATAGTGTCGATAGAACGCTCTTTAACATCTCTCCAAAACTTTTG
>JAOZNG010000025.1:2523-11875 GCA_029933895.1 archaeon | reverse complement strand
GTTCATAATACTCAACAATAACTCCGTAATCAGGACCATAGAGGAATTCTCCCTAGAGGAGGTATTAACCAACAGGGACATCCTGGATATTCAGGAGTGCGTTAAGAGAATCCAGGTCTCGGAGGAGGTTAAACAGTACATAGTAGACCTGGTGGACGCTACCAGATATCCTTCAAGGTATGGGATATCTGGAGGTAGATACATGGAATGGGGAGGCTCCCCGAGGGCATCCATCAATCTGGCACTGGGTGCCAGAGCCAACGCACTGATGAGCAACAGAACATTTGTTGTTCCAGAGGACGTGAGGGCTATTGCCCACAACGTCCTAAGACATAGGATTATATTAAACTATGAGGGTAAGGCAAGGAATATAACCACCGATGAAATAATCGACGACATAATAAGAAACGTCCCAGTTATTTAGTTTCATAATTGAATATGGAACCTGAAGCGGTTAGAAAAAAATTTGCAGATCCACTGAGGAGAGAGGAGTACATCGAGGATTTGATGATGGAAATCGACGTCCACGTGAGGCAATTGGTGGATGTCTTCAGATTCGCTTTAAAGTACAGGATACTTTTCAGGGGCAGTGGAGTGGAATTCGCCGGATTGAGGGATTATGTACCCGAGCAGGATGATGCCACAAGGATCGACTGGAAAGCCTCTCTGAGAGCTAACAAGTTGTACATTAAACAATACGAGGAGGAGAGAGACCTGGATGTTTTCATACTGCTGGATTGCTCCAGCTCGATGCTCTTCGGCTCTCAGGAGAAGCTGAAGAGTGAATACGCTACCATAGTCTCTGGAGCAATAGCTTATGCTGCAATCGAGACAGGGGATAACGTGGGCTTCGGGATGTTCAGCGACAAAGTTAACATCTCATTCGAGCCCGAGAGCGACATGACCCAGTACTACAAGATACTAAGGCATGCCGTTGACCCCCAGTATTATGGAGGGAAATGCAATATGGGTAAAACCCTCAGCTACATGCTGAACATGCTCAAGCCAAGGACTATATTGTTCATAATCTCCGACTTCATCGGCTTAGATGAAAACTGGGATGATGCTCTCAAGATGATGGGAGGTAAGCTAGACCAGGTAGTCGGTATAATGTCGAGAGATTTAAGGGACTCCAGGCTGCCTGAAGGCGTTGGTTACCTGAGACTTAAAGACCCTTTTTCTGACAGGACGGTGACTGTTGATGTGGACAAGGTAAGAGAGCCATATAACTACCTCGCAAAGAGAATAGAGGACGAAATCCAGCAAGACTTTCAGGATGTTGGTTTGGGATTTGTTAAGGTGTACACCACTGAGCCCTTCGTTCAACCGCTCATTAAATATCTGACACTTGGTTGATAAAATGGAGATACCACAGATAGAGTACTCAGACAAGTACATTAACCTGATGGTGCTGCTTGTGGGTTTGGTTATCGTGCTCTATTTCCTGTCCAGGATGTTCGCCAGAAAAAGGGTTCTCACCTTCGGGAACTTTGAGACGCTGGAGAAGGTCTTGGGCAGGAAGATGCTCCCCTGGAGTTTTTTTATTTTACTGGTCAGGATTCTTGCTGTTGTGTTGATAGTGATGCTTTTATCTAAAGTGGAAGTAGTAAGGGACAGCTATATAGCAAAAAGCGATTTCGTTTTAGCCATAGACACATCAGCCTCCATGATGACTCCAGACTATAAGCCCACGAGGCTGGGGGCGGTGAAGGAAGCCCTGAAGGAATGGATTGGGAAGGTGGAGGACACAAAAATCGGGCTGGTCACTTTCGCTGGGAGAGCGTATGTTAAATCAAAGCCAACCTTTGATACGGAGGAGTTAATGGATCAGATAAGCAGCCTGGAGTGGGAGGAGCCGGCTGGAACGGCAATAGGCGAAGCCATAGTATCCTCTGCCAGCATCCTAGATGGTGGGAATATTCTCTCAACCAGAAACAACACCATAATACTTGTAACAGATGGTAAACAAACAGTTGAAAGCGTGAACATAAGCTCAGCTCTGAAGTCAATCAATTCCAGCCGCATAAAAATTCTGGCTATCGGGGTGGGAAGCAGGAGGGATGTTGAAAGCGAGACACCACCTGAGCTTGCAGGGTTGAACGCTACAGCCACTAAATTCCCAAACCTGGATGAGGAAATGCTCAGATATATAGCCAACGAAACCAACGGCAGATACATGATAATAGACAACGAGAACTCCATCAAGAGGGCTTTTGAAACAGCCCTAGAATACAGGAAAGTCAAAAAGGACATGAACAGGGAGTTATTACTGGCTTTAGCCGCCATAATCCTGGTGGACTGGGCTTTTGAGATAACAAGATACAGGCCGTTGCCTTAGGATATATCAGCCTGTAGTCAATATATTAACAGAAAATGGGGGAAAACGATAAATCTGACTTCAACTCTATTTTCGGGTTAAAGAGTGGGGGGAAGAAGGGTAAGAAAAAATCCCCTGAAGAGGTCAAGGGAGAGGAGAAGCCGCCTGAGGAAGAGGAGAGAGGGAAAGAGGAGAAACCCAAGGGGGAGGAAGAGAATCCGGGTGAGGAAGAGAAGAAGAAGACTGCTGATGACCTGTTCAGGGAGTTCCGGAAGGATTTCAAGGCTGATGAGAAGTTGATGGAGAAGGAAGAGAAGGATGTAGGTGAATTCGATGAAATAAAGAAGGAGGTTGAGCCATCCGAAGATGAATCCGAGGTAAAAGAGGGAGATATAACAGATGAGCGGCCGGGTATTGTTCTCAGGGAAGGGAAGATAGAGATACCATCCGACTCTAATGTGCGCCTGATAAGAAAAGACGGGAAGATCTCCGTAGTGGTTGGTAAGGAGACTGACGATATGGAGACTGGAGGAGAGCTTATTGATTTAAGCGAGTTAACAAGCGGGGGAAGCATCACCTTGGGAGGGGAGAAAGAAAGCAGGGTGGAGGATATATTGAGAAGCATACAGGAAAGTGGCCTTGGTGAGGGTAGATGGGTGGATGAATCAGAGGGTGAGGAATTCATTGGTGAGATAAAGGATGACATCAACCTCATTGACCTCAGAAAGGAGTTCATGGAGGAGGAAGAGGAAGAAGAAGAGGAGTTTGTGGATGAATTCGAAGAGGAGGAAGGGATTCTGGACAGAATAAAGGGTTTTATAAAAAAGACCACGGTGGAGGGCAGGGAGGAGAAGCTGGTACGCTTAACCATGGAAAACCTGGACAAAACAGGAGCTATGAGAGACCAGAGGAAGGCAACGGTAGCAGTAGCCTGTGTTTTAAAGGAGTTTCTGCAGATTAAATTCGGCATCAACCGCGAATTAACCTATATAGAGCTCATACAGGAGCTACGTGAGAGAGATATGGATAAAAAATTAAGGGACTCACTGATCAGATTCTTTAAGTCAACATCTATAATGATGTATGCAAACATTGAGGGCGTGGCGAACTACAACAAGGCACTTAGTTTAGCTAAAAATACCGTGAAGGAATTAAGCTAATCCTCTCAAAAACGATAAGAATTTATAGTCCGTGGAGTTAATTCTTAACCTAAGGTGGGCGGGGATTGGTTGGCCTATGACTCTCTCTATAGCAATTCAGGGAAGCCTCCAAGGTAGGTGAACGCTAGATATATCAGAGAGAAGATCACTATGCTGGCTATGAGGTAGAGTATTATTCTGATAATCTTATCCCCTGTTTTTATCTTCCGTCTTCTTTTTTGTTCTTTTTTTTGCTCGCTTTTTCTGGCAACATATAGTATGACCAGGAATATCACCAAAACCATCAACAGGTTTAATTTCGTGATAGCTGGTATCAATGGTGGAGGGAATGTTGTGTAGAGTGTTGTGTCCGTGAATGCGTAAGCGTTTTCCCTTGACCAGATAATGAGAGTGGAGTTACATCTCCTGCCAGCCTGCCCGGTAGCCAGGATATTAAAGTAAGCCCTCCTGGTTTCGTTGGGGTTTATGGTAGACACTTCCTCGAAATTGAATCGCTCCAGGCAGAGCTCAGCATTCTCTATCCTGCCCCTGATGTCATGGAGCGGTATCTTGCCCACGTTCTTTATCAGGATGGAGCCCGTGAGGTTCTCATCGGGTAATAACTCAATCTTCCGGGGAGCCTCAATAATCTCCAGCACTGTTATGTTAACTGCCCTCCTGACGTTAATATAGAAGTAGTCCATGTCAGCAGTAAAGTTTCCGATAACTGCCTTGACGGGAATTACGTACTGCCCCGTTACCCCGTAGGGGGGTTTGATGAATAGTGTCCTGTTAACTGTCTCCGATACATTCAGGAACGAAACCAGGGCGCTCTTGTACTCCCACCCCTCCGGGACTATGGGGGTGAGGGTGATGTTTCCAGCTGGCACGTTGCCTATGTTCGATACATTAAAGACTACCGGATTAAACATTCCCTGGGTCCCGTTAACTGTTCGCTTAACTGGCTTGATATCTATTGCCAGCCTGAGTTCCTCGGGCTCCAGTGTCGAGGAAACAGTAACAGTAGTCACAGTGGTAGTCACGGTCTGGGTTACCGTGGTGGTTACAGTGGTTGTGACTGTTGAGGTCACAGTAGTAGTTACAGTGGTGGTGACGTTTACGGTGATGTTTTGTGTGATATTCTGTGTTATGTTTTGTTTCATCGCCTCGTTAGTCAAAAGAAATAATCCGGGAATGTATTCCTCATACAAGCCCGCTCCAAGACTCTTGTTTGTAGGGAGGAGGTAGAAGTGTTCGTAATCCACTGATGCATTGAATCTGAAAAGGATGTCTGTGTTTGTTGCGGGAGTTGTGGTGCCACTGTATTGCAGGGAGGTTGATGTGAACGAGCAGGAGTAGGAGGGTGACGGAACCCAGCAGTCCGTAATCGTCCAGTGATTTGGGACAGGAACATCCATGCTCCATGCATTGTTGCTCTGCCCCTGCCCGGTTAGTGAAGTAACGGTTAGGTTGAAGGTTGTGTTCATATTTGTATAAAAATCCCTCCCCTTACCAGTGTATGTATTATTCCCCATGGAGACTGTTATGTTATAGTTGAAGGCATCAACGTTCATGAGATTCATCAATCTGGAAGGTAAAGGGTTATAGATGGGGTGGTTTTCATACACGACATAGGTGAGGTTAGCCCTGTCCGGCCTGCTTAAATCCTTGAAGTAGACTGTGGAGTTGAAAAAATAGTAGCTATTGTTTACTACGTTTGTATAGGCTGATGTATTGTACGCTGGTACCAGTTCGTATTCAAGTATGACGTAGTCTCTTGGAGGCAGTGGGCTGGTTACATTAAATGTTACACGTGAAACCGGGCCAGGCAGAATACTGCATGTGTATTCAGATGTGTTCCTGCATCTTACAGCAACAGAGTTGCAGTTTCCTATGGTGCAGTTACCCAGACTCCCTCTCTCATCCAGGACAATATTTGAAGCGTTACCTATCAAGCCCACATTGAATAATATAAACCTTATTGTTGTATAGGTGCATGTGTTCCATGGATCTGATGGATTGCAGCCCGCCTGCTGGTTTATCTGGGGCGGCATTTCCCTGATAATCAGAGGGAAAGGTCCTGATTCAGGTGATGGTGTGGAGAGGTTAACCACCGCCTCGCCAATCTGCTCCACGATCTCGAAATCCTTTATCGCTGTAACTATACCATAACAATATACTGTCTTGTTGCAGACTGCTGTCCCGTCAGATGAAACCTGCTTGCATTCCCATACAGTCAGCTTGTAGTTGCATCTCTCCTCTGCAGGCCGGATGGTTACCTCGCTCCCGTCTGCTTCCACATCCGATATGAAGTAGTCTTCCACGGAGACCATGTAGTTTTCGTATGCACATTCCCCCCCCTCCATGGATGAATCATTGCTTATGCAGGCGTAACAGTATTCATCACATGATGTCATATTGAATGCATAGACATTATATGATGTGCCGTTTAGTGATATGGGGCCGCCTGTGTACACAGTAGTTCCAGGGTTCATCCCGGTAACGTTGGCTGAGGGAGAAGTCTGGTTAGTCACTATAGTAGTTGCATTAGCGGGTGATGCGATATAGGAGCAGTCGAGTATAACCTTGTCTGTGCAGTTGGACCTGTTATCGGCAGTCAAGCCCGTACAGTTGTAGTCGATGCCTAGCTGGGTCAAATTTTCAGTAATGTTGGTTTCGTTGTAGAGCATGCCGAAGTATTCCACCTGACCAACTGCACTGTAGTTCCCTATTGGCTGTCCTGCGGTGGACCAGAGTGTCCAGAAAACGCTTTCATCTGTGGGATCTAAACTCCCAGGAGGGCTTCCGGAACCAGTCCAGCTTGTTACATAGGTCCCGTTTCTGGTGTAAACAGTTATATTGTTTATCTTCCCATCCAGTCTTGTGTTGCCACAGTTCTGGAAAAACAACAGGAATACCACGGTCTGGTTCTGGATTATCTTTTCCGGAACATAGAAGTAGGTTATAGCACCGCAGCAGCTGGGTAATACATGAACAGAAACGTTTATTATATCTGACTGGTCATCCAGGTAGAGGGTGTAGAATGTATAATTTGAGGAATAGTTATGCTCGTTCAGGGTATCGACTGCATGAATCCTGTAGTTGTATTCACCCCTCTGGGTTCCATTGTAGTCTACCTCCCAGTTCCCGCCTATGAAGGACATGAGTATGCCGGTATCGTTGCTGCCATCAGGTCTCCTGGTTACGTCAAGGAATACATTGTTGAGGTCGCCGTCGACGTCTATCACGCTGGCGTATATTGTTATATTCCCATCTAATGGAATCCATGTGGGGGGGGACTGCCATACCTTGGTTATAGTTGGCGGGGTAGCATGTGCTGTGAGGGTTAACGCTACACTTAACAATACCGTGAACACTGCCCCTGTAAACAATTCCTTCATCACTTTATGATTCTCACCACAAGGGATAAAATACTTATTATTAGGGTTATTAATCCCAGGTCCATAACTGTTTCGGTTTGTTTCTTGTCTAATACAATCTTCCCCGTTGGGAGATTAATATTGGTATTCCCTTCTTTATCCTGACTTATCCCCAGGGGGCTGCTGTCCTGGCTGCTGTCCCTGGTTTTTGACTGATAGGGTTTGCCCTGACCAGTAAATGACTCTCCACCGGCTGGATGAACTATGCTGCTGCCTGTTTCTCTTGCTCCGCTGGATGAAGAGGTTTCTCCCCTGGATCCATCGTCGGGAGATGATGTTTCTGTCTTCTCAGGTCCTCTGTCGTATATCACATCCCCTTCATCTGTCCCCATCCGTGAGGTGGAAACGGTTTTCATGGTTTTCACCTTGAAGGTGTATTCCCTGATCTGAGCCATCTCTTGGCCGTATCCTTCATCTATATTCCCTCCTGTACCCCTGGCCGTTGCTGTAAGCTTTATGTTATATGTATCCCTTGATACTTCATCCGGGACATAAACGTAGACCTTTATTGGATAAAGTCTCACATAGGTTCGTCCATCATCTATGATAAGCCATGATTTATGTGGGCTTGTGTCGTTTCTCGTCACCTCGTTGCTTAGCACCAGTTCCTTGGGCGCGACCTCGACTCCGATCTCCCTGTCGTATTCCAGTTTCGTTGACATATAAATCGGGTTTTCTCCCATGTTAAAGAATGAAACCGTGAAGGACCCTGAATCCCCCGGGTAGATGGTTCCCTGATTGTTTCCAGGGATGCTTCCCAGCTCTATCCTGGCTGCTGAGGCAGTGAGCATACAATATAGCACCATCAATAGAATCATTCCCTCCCTTCTTTTTTCAAGCATTTACTTCCACCTCCATTTTTTATGTTAACGAAGCATTAGCCATCACATAGGCTGTGCCAGTATAGGTTAATGCTGGCGTAGCCGGTATATCTATGAAGTAGTACGTGTTGATATTTGTTCCAGCTGACACATTCGCCTGGATTAGCTGCCAGCTCCCCGTTAAATTATCTGCTAGAGGGCAATTATTTACAAGAGCCCATGAAACGTTCCTGACCCCGATCTGGTTTGATCCAGAGGTTAAGTTCGTGCCCTTCAGGTATATTCCGTCAGCGTCATTGGAGTTGTTGTGTAGTGTGATAATGATTGGGTTGGTCTGGGATGCGTTGCAGGTATCCCCTGGGTAGAGTATCCCGAAGTCTATTGTGTCATTGGACAGAATTAGTATTAAGACCTTGGTTATCTCTATATCGGTGTAGTTGGTGTTGTTGCTTGTTGCTCCAGCAGCATCAAATAATACATCAATCCTCCAGTGTGAGAGTATTGCTCCTGTGGCGTTGATTGTCCAGTTTATTACACAGCTTTCATTCACGTCCAGGGGGTTGTTGGCGCATGACTTCGGGTTCTGTGCCGGAGCATCTGTTATATAGAATGGCGTGTCTGGTGTGGTGTTTATCGCCTTATCTGGCACTGCACCGGAGGCGTTATATCGCACCGTGCCCTGTGTGTTCCCGCAGTTGGCGTTCCTGCAGGTTACGTTGGCTGAGATGATGAATTCCTTATACTGTCCTATCTTGTATCCTCCGTTCTGGGAGGCGTTACCTAAGCCGGGGATGTATGGGGGTAAAATAAGTTTAACCTCCAGCACGCCTGCGGCTGTGACCAGTTCGATTGTTGCGTTGGCTTCATAGGGGGAGGTTACGTTGTAGTATAGTGTTGAGTTGTCTGTGATGTTGCATACTGCTGTGTAGTTGTCTAATGGAAGGCCTGCAGTATTCCAGCTGTAGACTGCATGTCCGCTTGAGTTTGTATCCGTGACTCCAAGGTAATGATATGTTGTTTCAGTGGAGTTCCTGTAATAGAATCTCACGGGATAATCCTGTATTCCGTAGCTTCCGTTAACGTCCATGACCCTGCATGTTAATGGGACATTGGAGCCCTGAGATGCATTGCTGCCGTTTACGGGTGAAACCCACGTCACATTAGAGTAACCCCATATAAATATCGTGACATTCTCTGAGTCAGGATAATAATATTGCTTGGATACGTTTAATGTTATAAGCTCCAGGCCTGTCTCATAGCTCAGGGGAATCTGCCATGTTGTATCCTCTCCTGTAGCGATCTGTTGATTGGTGGAGTTATACCATATTGCGTTATCGGGTGTGACCACGGTATTATTCTCATCTATTGTTGTTGAATTCAGCTGGATTATATCGCCTTTATGGAACAGGCTTCCATTTAACGGGTTGTCTATAGTGACATTCAATATCCCTGTTAGATTAAATGTCCCGGGAGCCTCACCGTCTGCTTCCGTAGTATTATAGTAAGCAGAGGGCTTATCGCTTATCGTGCAATGGATGGTTTTCGGGCCTACCGGCTTTGTTGAAGCATCCCAGCTAACTGTTGCTATGCCGCTGTCGTTGCTGTTATTGGAGGCGATATAGTTCCAGAGTTCGT
>JAOZNG010000025.1:0-2513 GCA_029933895.1 archaeon | reverse complement strand
TCGTCATAGAAATTAATCTGGTAATCCCCAAGTCCCTCGCTGCTGTCTTTATCAAACACCCTGCACCGTAAAAGGATTATCCCTCTCTGTACATCCCCTGCTGGAGAATACCATTCCACCTTGCTGCGTCCCCAGACAGTGAAGTTCAGGAAGGGCATGGTATTATTCCAGTTACCATACCAATCAGATGCATTGATCTTCACGACATGAATGCCAGCCAGCCAGCTTGCGTTGGTGGTTATTGTATGATTCGTCCAGTTTCCGGATATTGTATCTGGCGTATAGATTTCAAGAACAGGTGACGTTGAGTTATAGGTGATATTAGCAGCATAGATATCCTCATTCCATTGAGCATATGCAAGGATGCTTTCACCCTTCCAGATCAGGGTATCATTGAGTTCATAGATCACTGCCCCGGGGGGTGTTATGTCCTCTCCAGGCATTCTTGTATCCAATACCTCTGTCCTGTAATTCTCTGAACTGGCATCATAGTATTTTCCTGCGTCGTTGGTGATATTGCAGGTGATTTCCTCCAACCCCGTTGTATTGTCTGTGTAATTCCATGAAGCCCATCCACTGGCGTTTGTCAGATTCCAGCCCAGGTAGCCGGTTTCGTTGCTATAGAATGTAACATTGTAGCCCTCAATCGGCGACCCGTCTGTGTCGATGACTCTGCATCTCATTATGCTGGAATTGTTTACATATATCGGGTTAGGGTTTAAGTTGCTGTCGCTGACCTTAGACCAGCCCCATACATAGGTTGTATTCATCAGAGTTACGTTTTCATTACCTGACGTGTCATTTGCGTATATCCTCCACCCCATAGCCCCCAGTGCAGCGTTCATTGGTATGGTGACGGAGAAGTTAGACCAATCATCTGTGCCGTTTAAATCGATCGGGTTAGCTAAGGAATTATTCTGCCATATCCCTGTTTCATTGCTTTCCAGCCATGCATTATCTAATTCATAGTTATCCGCCCAGTTTGCATAGAAGAGTATGGATTCACCTTTATGGATTTTGGTAGCATTCTGTCCCACAGTAATATACCATGGAGGCTGTAATTCTATTGTATGTAAGGTCTCGTCTCTCTTACTGTTCAGGGAGGCATTATAGTACTTGGAGGGGTCATCGGTTACGTTGCAGGTCAGGTTTTCGTAGCCAACAGTATTGGAGATGTAGGTGAAATTCGCCCACCCCGATGAATTTGTCAGAGACGAACCTAGATAACCGGTTGAATTATAGAATGATACATTATAGTTCTGTATGGGGCTTCCATCATCTGAAGTAACTCTACAATACATTGTTGTATTCTCACCCAAGAGGATTGTATAATTGCTGAGGGAGGAGTTTGTCACAGAGGCCCAGCCCCATACTGTAAAGTTTAGATACTGGAGGCTGTTATTCCAGTTCCCATATTTATCCGCGGCATAGAACTTGAAGACATGGATTCCCAGCAACCAGTTTATATTAGTGTTTATTGTGTAGTTAGTCCAGTTGCTTGGTAATCCAGACACAGACCAGTTAGTGAGGACGGGGGTTGTGGAGTTGTATTCAGCTGTTGCATTATAGATTAATTCATTCCATCGTGCATACGCTAATATGCTTTCGCCTCTGTTAACTACGGAATCATTCAATCCATAGACGTTATTGTATATGGCCGGGGGAGTTATGTCCTGCTCCATTATCTTATAAATGGAGTAATCTTCCTCGATGAAATTAGGGTCATCTATTATGTAATGAACCTGCCTCTCCTCAAGACCGCTTACATTGAATACATAATAAAATGTGGCGTTGTTACCTATCTGAACACCTCCTCCGAGAGAGGTGTTCCAGGTTACGTTACCGTTCCATGTTCCTCCGGTGAAATTATCTGTTTGATTGGAATACCAGATATCCGCTGAGGAATTCATATACCAGCTGGAGTTCAGATTCCTATGCTCTATGGTTGAGGAGCTGATGACCCAGCTCGCATTAGAATCCGGGCTGTTCTGGACCACTATCTCAACCCGGTAGGTTCCATTAACATATAACTCAAAGGTTTTATTTAAGCCGGAATCCATCAGGTTTCCTCCGGAATGTGTCTCTGCCAGGCCTGTAACATTATAGATTCTTATCTCCTTTATCTCTATCACCGCTGGCGGAGGAATTATCTTAAAGAGATGGGTTGCGTTTATGTAGCTTCCATCGTCATTTCTCAGCACATTACCTGCCGAGTCCCTGAATGCGGCATAAACTCGATATGTCCCGACCTCCGACAGGTCTGTATTCCATGGATTCTGATTCCATATCCCTGCAAGATTTAAATAGCCGCTAGAATTTATCGTTCTCGGTGAAGTATCATTAATCCGTGTAGAGACAACCTGCCAACTTCCCGTTGTATTTGTTTGTACCTGCATTAGCAGATAACCGGAGATATTTGTTGATCCGAGATTCGCTATGCCTGAATAGGTCTCTTCACCGCCTATGGAATACGTTGGCCATGGATCCACGTATTTATAGACTTTTACGTCGTC
>JAOZNG010000177.1:2231-3125 GCA_029933895.1 archaeon | reverse complement strand
GAGATTATTTATGGGTTTGATTGTTTATAAATACCCTTCAAATAATCCTACTCAAAGAGAATCTCGATAAACTCGTCAGCACTCTCGATACTCCTTAGCTCCCTAGGCTTAATCAGGGGAACATCCACATCCTGGTCCTTCTCGCTTATACATATACTATAGTCTCCGGTTATTCTGGTTATGTCCTCGCTTATCTCCACCTTCCGCGTAACTGTCTTTAAATCATTACCAACCACAGAAAGAATCCTTTTCTCAGAGCTCCTCTCCTCCGCCACCAGGTCGAAGGGCGCATTAGTTGGATATGTCATAAAGCCGATGTTCATCAGTTCATCTATCACCCCCCTCTTCAGCGAGGAGAGTTTAGAGTACCTGATGTGACCGGTAAAGCATTCACTGGACAAATGGCTTTTAGACAGCTGAAGCCGCTCCGACATGGCAATATCCTCCTCCAACAAATCAAAGAGATTCCTTGCTATCTTCAATGAAATCCTCCCAGTGGACTCATATCTATGGATACTCTGCTTGGAAACATTCAGTATAGAGGCAAGCTCATCCTGTGTGAGTCCCATGCTCCGTCTAATCCTCGACAGAAGCCGGGATTTAATCCTCATACAATAGTCCCCCCTCACGGAATAAACCATGGGGAAGTGCTCTTTTATAATCTCATCAAAGGTTTCTATGTTTACAACACCAACGCTGTATCTGGCATATAATACCCCATTTGAGAGTTTAGCGTTTTTTTTATGGTCACCAACAATCAATGGAATAGCTGATATTATGGATGCAACCTGCTTTAATTCACCCGCTGACCTGCTGTTCAGGGCCTCCACGTTTGTCAATATCTTAATCAAGAACACGCTCTCTTTTTTTGCTATAATGTCAAAACAACTCCTG
>JAOZNG010000177.1:0-2221 GCA_029933895.1 archaeon | reverse complement strand
AATCAGAGACTATATACTCCCCATCCAGAAGAATACCCAACACCCTCTCGATTATATCAGCCTTCATCCTAAGCCACGTCTTCAATAAACCTTTTGTGCAATGTTTTAACTACCTTCTCCCTGTCCCCTCCCTTCACCATAAAGGAGATGTTAACCTCTGAAGAACCCTGAGCTATCATTATAATGTTCACGTCCACATCAGCCACAGACTGGAACACCCTGGCAGCAAGTCCCTTGGTACCCTGCATTCCCACACCCACAACGGTTATTATACATACATCCTCTACAACCTCGAGGCTTCTTATACTATTGTCTCCGAAACCTGTAGATATAGCATCAACAGCATCCTCTATAGAATCCTTCTTTATTACGAAAGACAGATTCGATTCAGAGGACCCTGAAATCATCAATATGTTGATATTCCTCCCCCCCAGTAGACTGAAGAGTTTACCTGAGATGTTCGGGGTCTCGATCATTCCCACACCCTTCAGGTTGACTATCCCAACATCTCCATGAGCAGTTACAGCCTTTATGACATGATCCATCTTCTCCTGTTTACTGACAATCAACGTACCCTCCCCCCCCGGATTAAAGGTATTTTTAATCCTTACCGGGATATTCACGTCCATGGCAGGTTCAATCATCTTTGAGTGGATAACCTTAGCCCCAAAGTATGCTAGATCCACAGCCTCTATATAGGACAGGGTAGGTATTAACCTGGCTTCAGGCACAATCCCGGGGTCCGCAGTCAATATACCGTCAACGTCTGTCCATATCTGCACCTCACTGGCTTTAAGGTACCGCCCCAGAAGAGAGGCTGTGTAGTCTGAGCCGCCCCTGCCTAAGGTGGTTATTGTTCCCTCACTGTTAGCGGCTATAAAACCAGCTACCACAGGAATAACATCGTCTTCTATCAGGGGGTTTATACTTTCTCTTATGTTTCTGGAAAGTATGCTGTGCAGTGGATGTGCTCTTCCGAAATTAGAGTCAGTTACTATACCAGCCTCATGACCTGTTAAGGCCTTAGCTTTAAGGTTCCTGGATTCAAGAACAGATGAGATGATGATTATCGAGAGACGCTCCCCGAAGGATAGTATATAATCCATGGACTTCGGC
The DNA here is from genome assembly GCA_029933895.1 of archaeon. Classification (GTDB taxonomy): domain Archaea; phylum Altiarchaeota; class Altiarchaeia; order IMC4; family QMZM01; genus EX4484-2. Next base: position 1,105 of record JAOZNG010000177.1, on the reverse strand, counting down.
GATAAATCCTCAAGGTAGCCTACACCCAAGAGCACGGTCTCCAGCTTCTCCGATAAATCATCAATCATGGATACTGATTCCTCCAGAACCCTCTTGTCATGGATTAATTCCCTTGTTGTATTGATGTGTTTCCCCCTGATTCCCTTGATGAACTGGTTTACTTCCTTTTTTATTACACTATTCGGTAAATCAATAATCCTGTGGGCTATATCGTGAAGGGAGTCTGTGACACCGGCCATCGCCGAAACCACAATGATTTTTCTCCCGTCTTTTTTCTCTATTATATCAGCCACCGCCCTGATGTTTTCTGCGGAGCCAACCGAGGTTCCGCCGAATTTCATCACAATCATTTTATCGAGTAAATATAATATATGCGCTGTACACAAAAAAACCCTACACCTTCATCATTCCGCCGAATATGACGTTCATGGCGTAGTTTCCTATAAAATATATCCCAAGAGAAACGAGAAGCAGGATGGGTATGTACTTAAGCCCCTCCATCATCTTACCTGTTCTGATTAAACCCATTATAAGCCCTCCAAAGATTGAGGAAACAGTAAGAGCTATAAGCGAATACATGTGGATGAATTCTGGCTTAACTCCGACCTCCGTTATGGAGATAGTGGCTTGTGCGCTTAATTCGGCGGACATCTGCGAGGATATCACGTTAATATTGGACACCAGCATCTTGACCAGAAAACCAGAGACTGCGAAAAGTGCGGGGGCACCTACACCTATGGCAATGAATATGAATATGACATACATAAGAACCCCTGCAGAGATTTCCTTCTGGATAAGCTGCTGGTCTCTTAAGTCACTCGCAGTCTGGTCCAGCAGGTCAGCTAGTTCCCCCCCTGACCGTATGCTGTTGACGATTAACTCCATGGTTCTCGTGAGATGGTCTGATTTAATTCTCTTGGTTATGTCCATCAATGCAGCCGCCAGCTCCCGGCCCATCATAGTCTCCCTGCCCACTCTTTTTATTTCATCGGCAAGGGGACCGAATTCAGGTCTGGCTGCCAGAATCAATGCCTTATCTGTTGTCAATCCAGCTCTTATGTTTGAGGACATGAGTTGCAGGGCATCAGGTAAGGCTTCCTCCGCT
>JAOZNG010000176.1 GCA_029933895.1 archaeon | reverse complement strand
TCTTCCAGTTAAGGCTGCCGTTTCTGATGTTTGTGTTATAGATTACTCCAAGCGATTCATAGATAATGTCTTTTATCCCATCAGAGTCTATATCAGCGAGTATGAAGTCTCTTACAGGTTGGCCTGTCATTGAAATCCATAATTCCCCGGTGAATCTGTCGTTTATGGCATAAACACCCTTCATTGTTCCCCCAATCAGCTCATTGTATCCGTTCCCGTCTACGTCAACGGATTCCATCTTGTACATCACGGGGGCGAAACCTAACGCGGGGGTGGGGTACTTCAACACCTCCCTGCCTCCACCATCCAGAATCAATAGACGACCTTTCTCTATTCCCTCGCTGCTTTTCCCATAGCTCACAAGGATTCGGGTGCTGGGGTCTTCAACCCCCAGATCCGATACATAGATAGATTCCATACCAGCAAGATCCATGTGCCATCTCTCCCTTCCTTCATTGTCTAGTATGTAGAGGAAGTCATCTCTGTGGATGTTGTTGTTCTTAAAGAAAAAAACAATCTCGGGGATTGCATCTCCATCAACATCTTCAACAATAAGGTCCTGGATAGCGCCTTCAACCTTGAAAGACCATTCTTTTTCAAGGCTTGTTGAGTATGCTGTCACCGAAAAAACAAGAACAAAAAAGACAGGTAATATGATTTTGTTTGAATCCATCTTATTGAATCATTTGAATTTGTAGATTAAATACCTATTGTTTAATCATTTCCCTGTAGTGTTTTGCTGCCGTCTCCGGGGACATGGTATTTATTACTATATCATTGCTTAATTCAAAGCCCCCCCATGTTAAGAGTCTGGGGAGCAACTCCAGATACATGTGGAAGTCCTCCCCTCCAGGTCCCAGGTGGAGGTGGTAGTTATATGGGGGGTAGTTGGTGCTCTTGTTGAGGGCTGTAAGCACCTCCTTAAGCGATAGGGCAAAAGATTCCCTTTCTTTTTTGTTTAATTCCTCCAGTGATGAGAGATGCCTTTTGGGTGTAATCCTCGCCTCAAATGGGAAACGGGAGGCGTAGGGAGCGAATACTACGGTATACTTATCCTCCCTCACGGTTCTCTCTCCCTCAATATCCCCTATCCTGCACAGTGGACAGTCTCCCTGCTTCTGTAAGACCTTCATCTCCTCCCTTATTATCCCGGGAATCATTGGGAGGGCGACAATCTGGGTGTGGGAGTGCGCCACTGAGGCACCCGCTGTCTTACCTCTGTTCTTGAATATAGACACGTATTCTATGCCGGGGTCTTTCTTCAACTCAACCACTCTTCTCGTATACATCTCCAGAACCTTGGCTATGTGCTCCACCTCCAGGTTGCCGAGTTCCTCTCCATGTATTGGCGTTTCAACGACTACCTCGTGTCTGCCGTAGGCGGCCATAGCATTAAGTAACCCCTTATCCAGCATCTCTTTTTTTTCTGTTGTGGCTGGGAACTTGTTGGGGAAGCACCTAATAATCCATTCACCGTCTTTCTCTATCCTGTCTATCTCGGGAGGTGTTCTGTGCTCTTTTCCAGGGCAGAAGAAACAGCTTTTACCCACCCTTTTTTCCCCTTCATGCTTGAAGTCGCGTGGTCTCTTGCCTCTCTTTTTGGCTATTATAACCCACCTGTCTAGTAGGTAGTCTTTCCTGAGTTGGTTCATGTTTGATTATTTGTTTGTGTGGTATATATAACTTAGGGTGCTGGCGAGGATGAGTGTGGTTGTGGCTATGAGGAGGGCGAGGATGCCGTCGAGGAATCCGTATGTCGGCAGGGTGTTTGTTCTGAACAGGATGATTGATAGCTCTCCCATAATGATGGAAAAGATGCACGCCCATTTATTCACGTTTTTGAGGTAGAGGGAAGCGAAGGTTGTTGGGAATAGGACGATGAGTCCGGAAAAGGTGGTGCTCACAAGGGTTGTGAAGATTCCCTGGGAGGTATCGCGGAGGAATACGAATGCGATTGCGAAGACTCCCAGGAGGGCTGCGAAGATTTTGCTCCACATAACCTGGTTTCGTATTCTGAGGTCTCTGGTGAGCATGGTGGAGAGGGAGAGGAGCTGTGAGTCTGCGGTGGACATTAAGGCTGCTATTGCGCCGATGATTACGGTGCTGTAGACCCATGCTGGGGCGTAGGTTTTGACCATGGCAGGGAGTATCATGTCAGGTGCGACTTGGAGGTCGGTGGCGGTGGCCCACACACCTATCAAAACAGGGATGAGGAAGAGAAACGACACCAGGAGCGGGTAGGCTGCCATAGCGTATTTCAGTGATTTCTCGTTTTTTGCGGTGTAGAATCTGCTGAAGAGCTGGGGGAACATGGGATCGACGAAGATCCATAGGAACATGAATGATGTCCATATTTCGAAGGTGAAGTAGTTTTCTCCTCCGGGTCGCGTGAACAGCTGGGGGCTGTGGTGTAGTGCGTTGAGGTTTGCTGTTTCAAAGCCTCCAAGCCCTTGGGAGACGTATATTGCTGCGAGCAGCATTGCTGTTATCATTATAATGCCCTGTATGACATCGGTCCAGCCGCCGCCACGCATCCCCCCCATCACTACATAGGTGACGGCAACAGTAGATGAGCTGGAGTGTGTAGCTTTTTGTTTGGCCATCGATGAGTTCCGGTGGTGTCATGTATCCGTGTTTTTTCCCGAGCCGCCATATTTTTCGTCCGAGTATGAAGAACATTATCGGCATCAGTGCAGTTCCTGCGGCCATGATGCCGTATTGTCCGAACCCGAGTTTGTAGGCTGCTCCGGCGAATCCGAGGAAGGTGAAGGCTGAGAAGTTGGTGGCTGCGAGCGTGAGGAACAGGATGACCGGCCCGAAGGTTCTGTTGGCGAGGAAGTAGTCTTCCGGGCTTTCACCTGTTTTTCTGCTGGCGATTACACCCACAATAATTAATGCGGTGAGGTAGAGGATAAATAATACATGCTCCATATTCAATCAACCCACACATATCTCATGACCCAGATATAGTAAAGCGAGAGTATGAGGGTTACAGCGAAGAGAGATATCACCCAGGACGGTATTCCATATATGAGTGGATGTGTCTTGCCCCAGTTCCAGAAGTCAAGTGTTAACATAAAGATTATAAGGTAGAAGAGGATCCAGGTTTTATTCCTCCATAGCGTACCCATTTTATCTC
>JAOZNG010000175.1 GCA_029933895.1 archaeon | reverse complement strand
CGACAAACCCGGAGAGGGTTTGTGTACAGCGAGCAGAACTCGCTTGTACTGCGTCCTTGAAGTCGCAGATGAATGCCCCACACTATCCGGCTTTGTAAGTCCATACTCCACCCTTCAGGGTGGAGTTGTTGATTTTACTTTACCCCGATCCTCTCGACTGATTTCCGCCTGCTTTGATATTCGTGAGGGCAGATTCACTCCAATCCCCTCTCAAGGGAGGTTGGGATGGTAAACACCAGATTCCCTTTTATCATATGTGGGTGCTTTCCCATGATAGAGTCCTTCAAACCACGGTTCCTAAAACCTCCAAACTAACTCCTTCCGTGAAGTCGGCTTTAGTTCATCCACTTACCGCCGTCATCTCCAGGGCCTTTGATTTTGCATCCTCCTATGGCGGGTACGGGGGGAGCCTCCCTTAATCTTAGGATTATCCAGCCCTCAATAACTTCTGTTAGTTTAAGCATGGCGGTATATTCTTTTGTTTTTATCCTTAGTTATGGGTGTGGGGTTTTATTTCTCTCCCAGAACTGCTTTCTTGATTTGCCTTAGGGCGTCGTAGTCTTCACCTGCTTTGCTGAATATGTCATTCATGCTCTCCACGAACCTTAAAACCTCTATTGGGGCGACCCAGACGTTTGTCTGTGATCTGTCGGAGGATAAATCGTTTATGGAGTGCAGCGTCCTCAGGTGCAGGGCTCCCGGAGTAGCATATAATGTTTTAGCTGCCTCCGCTATGTTGTCTGCTGCGATAACCTCCCCCTCGGAGTTTATTATCACTGCCCTCCTCTCCCTCTCTGCCTCAGCCTGCTTGGCCATCACCCTCTTCATGTTCTCTGGCAGCTCGATATCCTGGAGCTCTATCTTTGTTATGTCCACCCCCCACGGGTCTGTGGCAATATCCACTATCTCCCGCAGCTTATCCGCTATCCTCTGCCTCTCCGACAACAGCTCGTCCAGCTCAACGCCCCCGGCCACGTTCCGCAGGGCGGCCTGCCCGTATTTAGCCGTTGAATATACTACATCATGCACGTTTATTATAGCCTTCTCGGGATCGTATATCTTGAAATAGATTACTGCGTTGATGTTGACTGGGACGTTGTCTTTGGTCATCACCTCCTGCTTGGCTATGTCCACCACCCGCTCCCTGATGTCCACCTTCTCTAGGGAATGATATATTGGTATGATAAACCGCAGTCCCGGATCCAGGATACCTGCGAATCTTCCCAGGGCGAACAAGACACCTCTCTCGTATTCGTTTATGACTCTTAGAATCATCTTTTTTAGTCCACCTCCTCCACGGCCCTCAGGACCTCAACTGGCACGATAAAGTTTATGGTGTTTGACTGGTCGGAGGACATGTCGTTGAGGGAGTGCAGACTCCTTAAGTGCATGGCTCCAGGCATCTTGTAGAGTTTTTTGGCAGCATCAGCGAGATTCTTTGAGGCCTCAACCTCGCCCTCGGCTTTGATGATGGTGGCTCTTTTCTCTCTCTCCGCTTCAGCCTGCTTGGCCATGGTCCTCTTCAGGTCCTGAGGTAATTCAATGTCCATTAACTCGATGAATTCCACTTTTATACCCCAGGGGTCTGTTGCTTCGTCTACAATCCTCTTAAGTTCGTCGGCTATCTTCTGTCTCTCAGATAATAGTTCATCCAGTTCCGCTTCACCTGCCACGTTCCTTAGGGAGGTCTGGCCGTATTTGGAGACCGCTGCCATGTAGTTCTCAACCTTCAGGAAGGCCTTCTCCGGGTTCTTGATTTTGAAGTATATTACTGCGTTGATGTTGACTGGGACGTTGTCTTTGGTCATCACCTCCTGCTTGGGCACGTCCACTGTCACAATCCTTAAGTCCATCTTCACCAGCCTGTGGTAGAAGGGTATTATGATATTGAGTCCCGGCTTCCTGATTCCCTGGTATCTCCCGAAGGCTAGGAGAACTCCTCGCTCGTATTCCTTGATTATTTTCATGAACATCGACAGTATCCCCAGAACAAAGGGGAGCCCGAAGAGCAATACAGGTATTCCTATGAAGAGCAGCCCGAATATGAAGTCAAATAGAGCCATTTTAGGTTAGATTATATATCGACATCTCGAGATGTTGCTATGGTTATATATTCCCCAGCGGGGTATAAATACATTTTCCTACTTATCTATCAGTTTAACTTCATTGATTAAAAGCTCGCCTCTGACTTTATCCCATTTCTTCTCCGAGGAGGTGATCTCCAGCCGCCTGTTGAATATGGGCCCGTCCAGGACCAGGGTCTCGTATTCACCACCTTCCCCTCCAACATCGACACCGAGTATCCTGTTCAACTCCATCAACTCCTCAAGGGCCTCTGAATCCAGCCTCCGGCCCAGCCAATCTCTGCCAAGGCCTTCAGCTGCTACGGCAACAACGATCACATTGAAGCCTTCATCTATTATCTCTTTCACAAGCCCTGCATGGTCTGTATGCCAGCAGGGGGCGTAGACCTCCAGGTTAAGAGATTCACATACCTCAGACACGATATTATACTGATAGTTGCTCCTCACCGCACCAACACAGACCCCATCTATCCCACAATCTTCTTTTATCTCCCCGAGAGCCTTCCCCAGGTCGATGTTCTCCTGGGGGGGCGTGCCTGAGGTCTTCCTGGTAACCAGCGGAATATCCATCGCCTTCGCGGAATACTCTGTCAGGTGTATGTTCGGTGTGTGGTACATAAAGCTATCATCTCTCTCAGAGACCATCGACAAGAGAACAGAGACTTCATGCTCCATCATACCCCTGTAGAGGGCTATGGTGGAGTCCTTCCCGCCTGAGAAGAGAGCGCATAGTTTCATTGTGTTTTATTTGGATTGCTTCTTAGGTATTATCTACTATGGTAAAAATAACACAGGATGATATAGAGAAAGAGAAATATAAGAAGAAGAAGCTTCTTGAGCATGTGGAAGAGGTTGAGATTTCTGAGGAGAACAAACAGTACTCAGTGGAGAAGAAAATCAGGGACCAGAGGGATGAGGAAGTGGTTGATGAGGGGGAGACGAGAGCTGAAAATTCTCAAGGAAGCATGATCAAGGATCAAAGGGACACAGTAGCGGGAAGACACCTCTACCAGAAGCTGGTGCTCCTGTTCAAAGAGATCAAGGCGTTCAAGAAGAGCG
>JAOZNG010000024.1 GCA_029933895.1 archaeon | reverse complement strand
ATGCGTATCGAGGGGGTAATGGGGAATATCTATATAGATATATCGGTGTAGAGTGCTTGGTGGGTACTCATCCGAATTTTTGAGAAACCCCCCCGGGAAAGGATTTCTAAAACCTTTAAAGAAGTTTCTATATGTTAGCAATCGATTTGCCTTCTATTGGGTGGAAAAATATAAATACAAACGAATCTATATCTCTAAATGGTGGTCTAATGTGCCCTCTTACAGAAAAGCCTTTGCTTTGTCTTGTTGGTATTTTATTAATTCTGCCCTCAATCACACTTTATAATTATAACAACTTAGAAAGCGGAAAAACCTCCATGGACACGCCATTGCGGAACCACCCGAATTTAGAGATACAGAGCAATACTACATCAAACTTCACTAGTTCACCTTCTTTTAAAACAATATATAATGCTCACATTAAAACACTTGAGTATAATGGTCCCAGAAGATGTATTGCAACTAGTGGAAAATATATATTTTTAGGATATGTGTGGAATAATGGGAGTTATAAACAACTCAGTGTTATAGCGTCTGAAGACCTTGGGAGAACCTGGAGTAGCCCTATAGACATTTGGAGAGGAACTCCTGATAACATACTTTATCATTTATATGTCTGGAAAAATGAAATTTTTGTCTTTTATGTCCCGTTTTACTCCTCTTACAGTAGTAGAGGGTTATATGAGAAACATGCCCCCATATCATCTTGGAGAAATCTTCGAACAGCCACGCAAAATACGATCATGTCTACGTATGCAGCAATTTTTGATGTAGCAAGCGATAATAACTATTTATACGTGGCAGCGAAAATGGCTAGCTATCTATATGGCCAATTATATCGATATGATGGTAATAATTGGAGATTTATCTCCACGCCAGTATCATATGGACAATGTGGAACGTTGGCAATAGCCGCTGTGAGAGAATCAACATATACACGAATCTTATACTTCTATGCAAAAACTGGAAATTATCTATCAGTTAAGACGTCAACTAATGGAGGTTCTACTTGGTCCACTTCAGTGGTTATGAACGATTATACTGATTATTATAGAATGCAGGCTTTAAACATAAATGGAACGGTGCTAATCTTCGCCAATCATTATTATATAGACGATATTGATATGGCGTTATCAAAGGATAAAGGGAGAACCTGGTCCAATGAGGTTACTTTAGTCGCCAACCGTGGCACAACCAGCTATGGACATATGGGAACGAGCTTCACTGCTGGAGTTCTATACAACTCCTCTGAGATAGCCCTAGCATATGAAGGGTCTAACAATAAGATCCAATATATTTATAGCACCGATTGGGGGGCAAACTGGGTGAGTGAGACGCAGAAGATCATTGTTGATAACAATACTTCCTTTAATCCGTTGATATCCGATTCAAAGGGACTACTCGTATATTCTGTGCCAAACTCTACTAATGTTGATCTAAAAGTAAAAGCGATAGGTAGACCTATGATATCTGAAATAAAATTGGTACCGCACTTTCAATATATTAATGTTACCTGGTCAAAGACAAATGGAACTCTTGCAAACGGTTATATGATATTCAAAGGAAATAACACGTGGGATCTAAGATTTTGTGCCCAGGTAGACCATAAAACGTGGTTTAGGGATTATTCGGAACTGTATAATATGAGTCGCAGAACTCCCATTTACTATTGTGTTATTGGTTTCTATGAAAATTGGAGCCTTATAGCATTCAGTAATGTTACTAAACTTCAAAATCGGTTGCCTCTGATAGAAAACTTATCTGCTAAAAATGGATATTTGTATGTGAACTTAAGCTGGGATCCGATAGATAGAAGTTTAGGTTATAATATTACTGATTATGTTGTGTACAGGGGCAAGTCACCTGAGAGTTTACAACGCTTTGCTAGGTGTGGTGAGGCGACGTGGTATAACGATACCTTTAGGAATATAACGTATGATACCTTTTATTATGGGGTTACATATATACTAAATGATAGTATAGAATCCCCCTTGTCCGAGCTTATTGAAGCTAGACCTTTAATGCCCCCTGCAATTCAAAATCTTACTGCGATTCCCGGCATATTTAACGTTACACTCAAATGGGAGCCGCTTCCGGGAGATATATATTCCATCTTTAATATTACTAGCTTCAACATATATCGATCCAAAGTAAGCAATGAAAGATTAGAATTCTTTTGCGATGGTGGAGGGAAAGATGTTGCTGCCCGCTATAAAACACCGCGAAAATCTTCTGACAAATTATATATACAAAATAGAGATGGTGTGATATACTCGTTCGACAATGCATCGGGAGATACTATTTCTCTTGGTCCTTATCCCGGAAGCACTATAGTACTGAGGATAGTTAACCACAGCAACGAATTAATTAATATGACATTCGATGCAATCCTATCTTCAGAGGGGGGTTCCCCCACTTCAATACAAACATCTTTCATTTTGTACGGGGGCAATAATTCGAGTATAAACAAAGCTCTCATTATAGAGCCTTCCAAAACGTTCTATATAAGTACTGAAAATTATACACCTCTTCAATGGTATAGTATCTATATACCTTCAGAGGAATATTACCTCTTTATCGTTTTAAATAGCACAATTCGTGACTTTTATGGTAGGTATCATTATATCGCTTTTGATAGATATATAATTGAATTCTCCGGAACACTTCCCCGGCGAAATTTGATTGCCACGATAGCAAATGCCACGTTATATGTGGATTGCGAAAACGAGCTGAAAAGTTTCAACAAGACCTTTTATTATTACAGCGTCACATATAGCATCGAAGAGCTCGGAGAGGTGCCGCCGCCTGAATTCGTAAAGGCATCACCCATACGTCCCGAACCCATTTTGTCTATAAATGGCTCTAGGGACTTCTTTTCATTTAACATTTCATGGAAAAAACCAGAAAAGAACATAACTGATTTATATCCTATATCTTCTTTCCACCTTTATCGAAAGGTGGCAAACTTAACCTATGCAACACATGAGGGAAGTGGTGTTCCTATAGGAATCCGTATTTCTGGGGCGACAGATGGGAAATATCTAGTTGACGGAGATGGCTTAATCTGTCGTAAACCACCATCGCAACAAATAGGTGCCGTCTCCATTGGTTACCTTATATTTAACTTATCCGGGCATGAGGGCGAGATGTGCGATTTGTTTTTATCAACATACATTGATGCTTTAGCCCCGAAAGAAAGATGTGTGATGTCCTTTGCATTATATGGTGGAGTTCACACTTATGAATTGAGATGGATAGGGCCTAGGAACTACATATTTGAAGTGAGCAAAAATGGAACTGTAGTTCGGTTTGAAAACCTATCCATACCGTATGATACATATTATATTAAAATCGAAATAACTAACGCTGAGTATAAATATGTATTTGATAATTATACCATTTCATTCTGCAAGCCTTATGAGAAGATCGGCACCACAAGTCAGTGTTGGATGGAGGATGAAACAGACTTTATACGAAATTTTGCGCCTCTTAGAGTTGCATACCATGTTTCATATAGCTTGTCAGGCGTTTTTGGGGAGAGCGATCCCTCTCCAGACTACACTGCAACTTTATTAGTCCCTCCTCCAGTAGTTATTAAGGATGTCTCACCTCGGAACTTCAGTGTTTTTCTCTCTTGGGATCCACCTTCTATTAACCAAACAGGCAATTACCAGGTCCAGGAATATCTGCTTTATCGTGGAAAAACTCCAGACACTTTAAAAAAGGTACTTGTTATAAAAAATGCTACACATTGCACAGTCCAGGAGAGTTCGAAAGAACGGAAAACGTATTACTATGCACTTAGATATGCATTAAAGGACGTTAAAGGCACCAGTTCTTTCTCCAATATAGTCGCTGTAAAGCCATACACCACCCCTCAGCAGCCTATGAATGTCGCAGCCTTCCAACGGGGGTTTGGGATTCAACTATTATGGGATGCACCTGAGGATGATGGTGGATATAATATTACTGGGTACATAGTGTACCGGGGATTGAGCCCCGATGAATTATTCCAGATAGCCATCCTAAGCCCTTATACAAATGTTTATTATGACAGAAATGTCTCATTGGGAATACCGTATTATTATGCCATTGCTGGGATGAATGGTCTGGGTGTGGGCCTGCGTTCTGAGATAGCAGTTGGTAAAGTTTCCTATACCCCTTCACAGCCTGAAGGATTTGCGGCAATTGGCGGTAATGGGCAAATTGTGTTGTATTGGGCCGAACCAGCTATGAAATGGGGAGAACCCGTGATAAATTATAATTTATATCGCGGTTCTAGTGTTGATAATATTACTTTCTATATCAATTTCACAGGCGATACTTATTCGTTTATAGACGTAGTAGATAATGGTAAAGTTTATTATTACATGATAACCGCGGAAAACAAATACGGAGAAGGTGAAAGTGCAGGGCCCGTTTGGGCTAAGGCAATAGGTCCCCCGGGGGCTGTAGTTGATTTTTCTGTAGTCCCTGGTGATGGAATGAACAAGTTAACTTGGTATGGCGTAGTTGATGATGGTGGTGCTGAGATATTAGGATACAACATCTATCGGTCTCTTAACGAGACTGCGATGACTCTTCTTGGTACAGTCTCTTCCGTGTGTAGAGTATTCTATGATTTGAATCTTATTAACGGGCAAACATATTATTATTGGATATCTGCCGTTAACGAAGCTGGTGAAGGCGAAGTTGCTGGACCTGAAATGGGAATCCCAGGACGCCCGCCGGATGCAATTAAAAATGTAACCGCTACTGGTGCTCTTCACAAAATCACACTCCGGTGGGAACATCCTGCTATATCTACATATAAAATAAGTTCATATAGAATTTATAGGGGAGAATCCCCCACATCTTTAAAGCCCTATAAAATAATAAATGAGACTCTTACAACATTTGTCGATGCGGATCTACCTGGTGAAATGACATATTATTATGCAATTTCTGCAGTAAACTATTTTGGGGAGGGCGCCTTATCCCCTATTATATTTGCCCTATCATATGGCGAGCCCTCTCCAATTAGAGAACTAAAAGCGGACCCGGGAAAGACATGGATAACCCTGACATGGAAAGAGCCTGAACGTGATGGTGGTTCTCCAGTATTAAAGTATAAAGTTTTTTGGAGGGGCCAAGGAATTAGTGAGTGGGAATCAGATGAAACCACAGAAACTGAGTTCTCGATTGAGTCTTTAAGACATGGTAGATATTATGCTGTAAAGGTTATTGCGGTAACTAGTTATGCCGAAAGCGATCCAGTGGAGATTAGCAACATTCCTGTGGGAGGTATTCCATCGCCACCAGTATTTGTAGAGGTTGTGAAAGAAAAAGATGGAGTTATACTGCGATGGAGGGAACCTGAAAACGTTGATTTTCACATAATAAAATATCGAATCTATGTTTCGATTGGAGAAGGGTCTCTAACTTTTTGTGGTGAGACCTCCGGAGATTTGCGTACATTTAAATTTACAAATATACTATATGGGGAGAGATATGTTTTTAGGGTTAGTGCGTTAAATATTATTGGGGAGAGTGAACTTAGCACCGCAATGGAGTATATTCCCAGAACAGTTCCCGGGCAAATCTCCAAGGCATGGGTTTCCATAGAAGATAATGAAATAGTAGTAATTGGATGGGAGGAACCTCTTTTTGATGGTGGAACACAAATAACAAAATATAGAATTTATAGGGGTGAAGTTGCAGGTGAAGAACAATATTATGCTACTGTAAAGGATGTTTTAGAATATAGAGACGAGAGTGTAGAGAACGGGAAGACATACTATTATCGTATTAGTGCAATAAATGATGTGGGGGAGGGCCCACTTAGTCTGAGGATTAAGGCGACACCTATGGGATATCCATCGGCCCCTGTAAAATTACATGCAATTGTAAAAAGCGACCGCGTCACCCTTTTTTGGGATGAGCCTGAGAACAATGGTGGAGGGTCAATTATAGGTTATGCTGTATATAGGGGTCGGGTAGGGGGGGAAATGAAATTGATTGCTCGTGTAGATGAAAACGTTAGAAGTTTTGAGGATAGATCTATGAGCCCAGGAAAAAGATATATTTACAGGGTTGCTGCCATTAATCTAAAGGGTGAGGGAGAAACAGAAGATATCATTGTTGAGGTTCCGGGAAGACTCGGCATAGGGATACTTCTTGCACTTGTTGGAGCGGGCATTCCGCTAGCAATTATACTATACTCCCTGATTTTAGTTCCAAAGCGCCATCGAGATAAAAGTCGGACAGAAGAGACGAAAATTCCAGAGGCAGCGAGATTGGAAAAACCAGTGCTACCTTCCCCCGAAGCTCCCAAAAAGCCAGCACTACCACCTCATACACCCATTGTCCATATACAACCCCCTCCGTTAACCTCTTCCATAACACCGCCAGCACCTCCCGGACAGGAGGTCCTTTATTATAGACCAGAGCAGAATGAAGCGGTAAAATTGTCTTCGGAAGAATCCACATCATCTGAGAATGGGTGATGGTGAGATATTACTGTGGGTTTTGCTCCCCCAATGACTCATTCTCTGGTGTCTTTACCTCCTCATTTGGTTTTCCTTCAGGAGGACTTTCCTTTTTCTCAGTGTTGAGAGGCTGAGCGTGCTCCTCCTCTTGTCCGTTAGTTTTAGTGACCTCTGTTTCTTTCTCTGAACTCTCTAGTTTCTCCTTCTTCAATTCTGGTTTAGTCTCTGGGATTACCGTCTTTTCCTCGCCTTCCGTCTCGGGAGAAGTAGGCTCTGGTGAAGGGGTTAATCTTGTCTCTGGCGGCATTTGCAAGTTTGTAGGCGAAGGTTCTTCTTTTGCGTCAGACTTTTTTCGTTTTAAAAGAATGTAAGCCATAGCTAAACCAAATAACAAGGGAATTGTAAATGCGAGAGAGTAAACTATGGTGGTTGGTAAAATTGGTTTTTTAGAAGCTATTGGTTCACGTACGCTAATTTTGATATGGGAAGAATTAGTCGCTCCTTCACTATCCTTTACTGTAAGTGTTATTAGATGGTCTCCAGGGGGAAGTGTCACTACAATAGTATTGCCATTCCCTATTATTCCTGTAATGTTTGATGTCCAGATATACGTGAGAACATCACCCCAAGGCTCATCAGGATCTGTAGCATTTCCGTAGAGCGTAATCACTTTTCTCCCAATTATGTAAAGATGTGGTGGATCAACACTTATTATTGGTTTTGAAGGAGGATCATTTTTGTTTATAATATGTATAGTTAGTGTGTCATGAAAAGTATTATTGCTATCTTTCACAACGAAAGGTATGTTGTATACCCCAATCATGCTGTTATCCGGTTTAAGCTTGAAGCTACCGTTGGGAAATGTGATGAAATTTACACCCATGACAATGTTTGGAATTACATCAATCTGCCACTCCACAGTAACGGGTTCATTGTCTTTTATGTCTCTTGCTTTAATGTCAACAAAAATCCACTCATCTTGAAAAACTGACACATTATTTGGAGAGATCCAAACAGGGGGGTCATCGACGGGAGTGATTACAATAGGAACGGTTGCCGTTTTGTTTTCCAACCCGTCGGAAACTTCAATAAAAAGGGCTCCAACCCCATAGAAGTCCTCGGATGGTTGTATAAATAACATTTCATCTATGATTTTTATGCTTATTTCTTTACTAGGTACAATGTTGAATGTTATATTATCATCATCACGATCTCCAAACCACTCTTTGAAGTTGTATGGGCCACTTTCTGTGTCCTCATATATCGTAATATTGTGGGGGAATGCAGTAGTGGGTTCCGGGGGGCTATTTTTTACTTCTAAAACGACAGAGATACGCTCACTCTCATTCTCACCATCCCATGAACTGACTTCAATTTTCCATATGTCCCCTTTCTTAGCAATGTTCTTCTCTAATTTAGCTGAAAGTTCGGGGCTTTGAATTATTTCGCGGTATAAAAATCCGTTTCTATAATATCTGTAGTTGTAACGTAATTGTGATTCTGGTGTCTCTTTGTCTGTTCCTGGGATGGAAATGAAAACGTTTATCGGGTCTTTGCTCCTTATTTGTGCTGGGACGACATAAAAATGGGGCGGCAATGGCGGATTGTTCATTACAGTAAGGTTGAAGGGCAAAATGACATTATTTAACGTTCCTGTAGTGTCGCTTATATTTGCTTGAAATCTATAAACTCCTGTTGCTGAGGTGTATGGTGGTATAAATGTAAATCTAAAGAGGCCATCTTCTTGGGAAGATTTTGAAACGTATTCCGGTTTATAATTACCATGCGGGTCTATACATACCAAGGATACGGTTAGAAGCCAATCGGGGTCTTCCTCATCGTGAACTAATAGAGTTATATTTGACCTCTCACCTCTGTAGACTTTAAGGTTGTCTGTAAAAGCGTTCAAAATAAATGGTGCTTGCGAATATTTAAATGAGAGATAATTTAAAGTGATAGGACCATTGTTGTTTTTCGCTACAAAATGTATACGTACGAAAACTATATTTAAGGAGTCGGTGAGACTACCGAAGTGTTCATCCCTCCATCTAATATAGGTGGGTGTAGTGCTGAGATTGAGCACTGCGGATTTTTCCTCCTCAAAGCCGGGAATAGCTCTTAAATCAGGGTACAACAACTCAAATGTGATAGTTGCATCATTGGGGGCTAGGCCAAACCCATAAGCCTGCAGTACATCTGGCCAGGTGGAGTTTGCTTCTTTCATTAATGGTCCCAAAATGGCAGTGCCTTCTGGCTCTCCCCGGGGAAGTTCTAGACCCTGAGATGTTATCCTACAATTCTCCATGAGAAACACGTGTTGAGATAAGTGAAAACGCTCTATTACAGGATAGGTAACAGTGAAGTTTATAACGAAACCATATATTGCTATATTGGCGTCTGCTGAAGCCCGTTCTATTTGTATTTCGAGAATAATTCCAGGCGCAACCCTACTGCCATTATGCCACACACCTTCTAAACGCTTTACATAAGTGTAATAGATATTTTCTATCCTTCCTGGAGATGAGTTCATAATATTGTAAAAACCTACTTGGGGGAAGAGCTGAGAGTAATTTAAGGATAATATTCTAAACGAGATGCTAGAGTTGTTTGTAATGGGCGATACAGAGATTCCAAAATCGTCCCAGGAACAGATGCCAATTGGTACAATGGGTTTGGTTCTGATTGTACCTGAACTTGCAAATCCATCGGTTCGGTAAACTTCTATAAAAGTATCATTTATAAAACTTAAAAATCTTCCATTAGTACTCAATGAAGGTGAGTGAGCGTACCCTGTGCCTATTGGTATGGGTTTGCTGAAGTGTAATCCATTGTCGTTGGAGATAATTAATGAAATGGTACCTGACCTATTTTCATACACAATAAATATTTCATCGTTATCACCGCCTATCATTAGCTCTTTATTGTCGTTGTCAAGATCGTTTTTTTCGTAAGAAGCAATAACTCTAAAAGGTTCCCAGTGTGTTCCATCGGAAGTTGATGTGTATATAATGAAATTTCTTTCTTGCGTGGTTCCAACCAAATGAATCTTCCCACCGGTTTCCACGGTAGAAATAAACCATAAACTGTATGGAAGTGACATGATTATCGTCTCGGAGCTCCAAGTACGACCTGCATCAGTGGATCTACGCAGAAATATTTTATTATCGTAATGATAAGTATATAGGAAATATATTGTTTCAACTCCGCTAATCGAGCTTCTTACCGGGGCTAAGGCCGCTACTCGAGTTGATAGAAAGAATGTCTCGTTTATTACAGTCCCATTGTGGACTCGTATATATTGCGCATCCATATAGCTATCTCTTTTCCAAAAAATTATGACATCATCACCGATCCCTATCATCTTTGTTATAGCGCTGTTATGTCCTGTGGAAATAACATGTTCTGGAAGATAGTATATCCCCCTCCACGAGTTTATATCTGCGATTCTTAGGTGTAATTGACGATATTGTCGAGGCATTGCTAATAAGCTCATTAAGTAATAAATTCTGTTTTTGTAAATTAGAAGTTCAACGTGGGCATTGTCGTATCTACTTAGAGATGCTTGACTAACAAGTATTGGTGTTTCCCATGTTCTTCCTTCATTCTCTGAGGATGTTAGCCAGAAGTTGATATAACTGCCACTGGTGTTAAAGAAGGCTAGATATGTGGTGTTATTGTAGATCTGCACCACTCTTGCACTATTGAGCTGATAGGTGGAGTAAGGATGGGCAGAGAAAGATTGAAGAAAAACTGGAACATGGTCCAATAGAACATACCCACCGATATCGTAGTTCGGTGATATGTTATGTTCTTCTTGGATAAGATCTCTGGTATTCAAATCGAAATGATATGAAGTTCTGTGTGGGAGGGAAAGATTATTTGTGGCAGTAGCTATAGGCAGGGGTCTCCCAATGGCGTCTTGCTCTTCAGAGATCATGTTAAAGCTCTGATACGCCGGAAACATTGAAAGAGGGCTTATCAAACATAGCATCAGAATTCTTATCAGCATGTTCTTTTTCATGCCATCACCATTCTAATCCTGGTAAGGGAGTATCTGCTATGTTGTATATAATATTATCGTTTAGGGCCTCTTAAAGCAGGCTCATAAGAAGGTATTAAGGGGGCTTTCTTTAGGGAAGTTGTACCGCTCCTACAACTCTTCTGCCCATGTCCATAATATTTAAATCCCATATCTCGTTTAAAGTCATGCTCGCTCAGGAGGCAACAAATGAAGGTACTGTGCCTACATCCTGCCGTGTCCATGAGGACGATAAGGCAGATGAAGCTCCTTAGGAAAAAAGGGCATGAAGTTCATCTCAGGTATCTGGGCTATGGTACATCAGCTTCCCTAGAAGATGATTCTGAAATATGGACTACAAAGAGGTTAATATTTAAAAGAGATTATAAAGGATCTCACATGATAAGAACCCTTGTTCCATCCATTTACAGATCCGTGGTGAGAGAAGCTATAGAAGAGGAATTTGATGTTATTCATACTGTCTCAATGAGTGATGTGCTTGGTGCCGCAGCAGTTAAGCATTCGGGGCGAGTCCCGACAGTTTTTGATGTCAGAGAGATGGTCTCTACCTATGACGAATTAAGACTTATGAAAAATTACATACCTCAAGGATTATTGAAAAGTTCTATAATAAGGAATACCGTTGGTCGTTTTATTATCGATAAATTACACACTCTTGAAAAGACAGCTATAGAATTATCAACCGGAAGACTATTTGTGTCTGATTATACACTTCAACTAGCCCGGAAAAAATATAACTTTAATATTGATAAAACACTTGTACTATACAACTATCTTCCTTTGGATGATTTTCCCACTCTAAGAAAAGAAAAGCTATCCAATTATGATGGGGAAACCCATATTGTTTATTCTTCAGGTCTTTCCATCTCAGATTATCGCGGAGACGCGCCCAAATTTCTGAAAAGACTAGCAAATGAGGAGATTCATGTACATATTCATGGAATATTTGAGAATGAAGAGACAAAAAGGGTTTACTTGAAACTAGCTGAAAATAAATACATCCATCTCGAACGTACTTTGCCTCCCCGGAAACTGATTAACGAATTAACAAAATATGATTATGGATTGATATATTACCCAAAAAACCGGCAGAGCCAGATGCTACACACCTCTCTTCCAAACAAATTTTTTGAATATATTTCTGCTGGGCTACCCGTTCTCTCTTCTTCATATAAATCATTAAAAATGTTCATCGAGAAGTACCGTGTAGGTCTAGTATTTGACGATGTTCACGATCTTATCCGAAAGATTAATGGATTAGAAATAAAGATGCCAAATCCGGAGAAATTTGCCTTAGACAATCACATAGGTGAGTTGGAAGAATTGTACAGGAAAGTGCAAGAATAATAGTGAGGTTTCTATTATGAAACACTTTTTAATTCAACTTCGACTAGGTCCTCACCAGTTCTGCAATCCACAGAACCAATAATTCTCATAATTTTCACTTTAGTCTTTTTTAAATACGAATTACAACACACCAGATACTTATCATCCCCCGGGGGGAGTGGAGGTG
>JAOZNG010000174.1 GCA_029933895.1 archaeon | reverse complement strand
GAATAAATATTAAGTATCAATCAGAAGATGATACTTCGCCCAGAAGAAGGGCAGAAATGTGCAAAAGGAGGTGACAAAAAGTGAAAAGGTGGCTTGGGTTGGCTTTAGTGTGCTTGTTTGTGGGAATGCTTTGGCCAATTAGTGGAACAATAGAGAGTAAAGGGGCTACGACATCTTATACAATCTACGTACATCCCTACTACGTAGATACTCAACAATACGGCTCTGGAATCACAGTAACCCTGAAAGACATCACAACAGGAGCCTCGGTAGGAAAGGTAAGCGACAACAGTGGAACAGTTCAATTTAGTATCCCAGGGGACCTTAACGGAAATTACAATGATGGAGATGACCTTGTGCTAGAATTGGAAGCTCCCTCAGATTACCATGGATCCCCTATGCTGATATATGGCAATTCCATATGGGACGGTAAATCCATTTTACTGTGCATGTATAGGCAAAACTTTGGCACCTCATATGTGGGATACATGACAGGTTCCAATGGACGTGGTAGCGGAGGTTTAAAGTCCCCAAAGACGGTATATTTCACTCCGACTGGATATCATGTCTTCAAAGCAACTTGGACGCATACAGACTCTAGGTCCGGAACACACCGAATGTCATTTGAAATTCGTTGTTATAAATGGAGCGGCAATACACCCGTTGAGGTAGGAAGGGCTATGAATATAAGTACCATAAATAACGGGCCGAGTACTGTTGACCCCGAAGTTTGGCTATACCTATATAGAGATATCCACGGAAGCGGCAGTTATAGTTTCAGGCTACTGATATTCGATTTGGATGGTGCTAACCCTACAACCCCGGTTTGGGATAGTGGTTACTCAGGAAAATGGACGGTCGGGGTCACTGGCGGAGGATAGACAAGGACCACTGGACAGTGGTTTTAATTTAATGATATCGGAGGGCACGGAAAAAGGTTGCGTAGTGTTCAATGGATGCAGGTGATAAGATACTTATACTACTAAGAGATTATCCTCTCGGTGATATCTATGAGCAAGCGGATTAAAAGGTACACTCTGATACTCCTTCTCTGTGCCCTCTTTGTTATTTCTTTTTTATCAGATTCCGTGAACTCCTCCCACGAGAAAGCCCTCCAACATAACCCGGAGCGGCTTCTTGAAGATAAAGGTGCGGTCTACAACTCAACATATATCAATCAGGGTGGCACCGAGATAGACCTAACATTGGTGAGACACTACAATTTCTCATCGGAATTCAATCATACAGTTCATTTCCTTCAAGAGTATGGGTTAACAAGAGAGTTGGCTCATTTTTGTGATTTTGATGGGGACGGAAAGCTCGATTTGGTATTTGGTGCCCCCATAGAGTATGAGGGTTATCAAAATATGTTTGCATTTTTTGTATATCTTGACGTTGGAAACACGCCTAATAACACAGAATTTAACCCAGAACTATCCGATATCGTCATTCTACCGCCACCGGTTGGATATAATATTTCAGACATGAACTTTACTTGGTGGTATCCCGCATATTACGTTTTGAATAACCTTATGTTAGGCGTAGGCGACATAAACGGGGATGGAAAGGATGACATTATTCTATCCGTTTACAGGAATAGAAGTTCACAATTCCCTCCACAGTGTTCATCTTATTATTTTTTAGTAGACCACCTAACGAACGGAACGCTTTACATCATACTCGGTTCTGATGGGTATAATAGGGTAATAGACCTTAATACACCCCATCTTTATTCTTCAGTGTTCCAAATCATGGACTTGCCTAACAGCACCTACTTTCAGATAGACATTCAAGAGGTGAATGGTGATAATTATAAGGATATAATTTTTGGATATAAGCCCACAGGTGAAAATTTTACTAGACCGGAGATTGATTTTATTTTTGGAAGAGAAGGGTGGCACGATAGCAGCCTTACAGAAGTTGTTAATATATCGCTTGTTGATTATGTTGATTTGCCAGATTGGTTACTATACGAGTACTACTATCATAGTTTTTACATCTCAGGGGGCGATATGAACGGAAATAACATGAGAGATATAGCAATACATTGGTTTGAGGATATTGATGTGTTCTATAGTGCATTTCCAGTCTATGGGTTATATGATTTTGCTTCTTTAGAGAATGGAATATACAATATAAGTGCATTCGCTAATTTTGCTATAATGCCCGATGACACCTTTCAAGTTTCCTGGGTTGAAATGTATGACATAGATATGGATGGAAAGGACGATCTCATATTCAACACAATACATCATTCAGGAGACTATTATATTTTAGCTAAGTTATCCAAAGGTATACCTTTGTCAGGGCCATATAACATTTCCGAAATGGAGACATATAAATATATGTCGCCCCAAGCATGCAAAATTTATAAGAACAGTATTGCAATAGATATTGATGATGACAATATTGAGGAATTACTAATAGATATAGGTTTAAAACATTTTATAAAACCCCCCATACTGTTTAGATCACATGGTGTTCAGGACATTGGAAAACTGACCTCATATAAAGCACCTAACCTTGGCTTTGACTTGGATGTGAAATGTGTGAAAACTGAAAATAACGTATATATATACCATTACAAGGTACGGGACTCTACTTATTATCCAGACTCTCGCACATTTAATAGAAGTCTAGGTCTAGACATATATGAAGTAAAAATACCGCTTACAACTCCTCCTGAAGTCAACACCGTGAGAGTAGATAAAGAAACGCTCTACAGAGGTGATAGAAATTATCTTCTCATCAACGTTACGGATGATAAATCGCCTGTCAACTGTCTCACGCCAGAGATACAATTTAGAGTTAACGGGACAGAGTATTGGCGGCCCTATCCCCCTACACAGCATAGTGTAGTAGACCCTTGGACCATATTATGTACTCTATCCACAAACCTCGACAGCCCCGTTGGCGTTTACGATCTTCGTATAAGAGCCTATGACTCCTCAGGACTCGCACCCGCTGAATTCTTCTATATGCCCAACGCCTTTGAAGTCCTTGACAATCCTCCTGAAGTCCACTCTGTCTCCTACGAAGATAAAACTACTTACAGAGACAACTCCAAATATCAAATCACATTCCACGTAAGAGACCTAGAAGACGACTACAACCTCATCAAAGGCGTCGCCCAGTATTCCATTGACGGAGGTC
>JAOZNG010000023.1 GCA_029933895.1 archaeon | reverse complement strand
AACAACCAGCAGGATAATGAAACCTGTAAGCCACCGCCGGTCGTTTATCTCTACCCGGATTTTTTTCTTCACCCTCCGGGAGTGAGAGTATACTATATATAACACCAGATAAATAAAAATGCCGATATAGGCAATAAAATCAGAGAGCATCGACTCTCTCCTGGGGACAGAAACCCCCGGCTCTAATCTTGAGGGATGGTGGGATCCAATAACAGATCCTGTTGTTGAGTTCACTCTGACCACTACATCAGGGTAAAGAGATCCTCTCATCAGACGGGATTTATTCCACCAAGCAACTATGTAGACACCATCTGTAAGATTAACGGTGGCGAAGCAGTCATATTCTTTATGGATGAAATACTTGAGCAAGGAATCATTCGCTGAATAATCTACTGCAGTATACAGGGAAACATTATCTCCTCTCTCCTGCATGTAAAACAAGACGGCATCCTCTATCACAGAAGGGTTCCCTAAAAAGGCATGATAGCTGTTGGAGTATAACAGGTAATCAGCCTCTTCATCGAATCCGATAAAGGCTGCATCCCCCACATAGGTCTGCGGGATGGATGTTTTCTTAATCCCATAATAGCTGCTTAATTCCAGGATATGCTCCCTGTCTGAGGCGATATTAAGGTACTCAACCCCCACCCCCCTGTAGGACTCATCAAGACCTTTCAGGAATGCTTTCTCCGCTCCACAATGGGGGCAGAGGTCACTGTACACGAGATACACGGTAACGTTTCTGCTGGCATCAGCTGGATTAGAAAGAAACAGAAACAAAAAAAGAAAACCGGTTATCCTTGAAAACATGCTATCACTCCTCTTCCCTGATTTCCCCTATAATTTTCTTGGGGTCGCCGTTCTTCTCCATCAGGCTAACCACTGACTCTCTGTCTAAATAGAAACTGTTCATTATAGCACCCATCTCCTCGATCTTCCTGGTTTTCTTTTTAACAAGCCACTCAAGAATGTTCTTTTTGGTGTCAAGGTCCTCGTTTATTTCCTCTGACGTGAAGCCGGTGTTTCTCTCAATTCTCTCGAAGAGGCTTATTTTCTCTGTGTTCCGGTCATAGGTCACGTCTATCGTGTCTTCTCTGGGATTCCATCTATAGAGTATATGGGGTATATACCGGACATCTCTCTTCGGCACCTCGGGGTCATGTATGAGTTCACCGACCTCATAAACCCTCCTGATACCTCGTCTCCTGTCCCTGAACATGACTACATTAAGGTGGACAGCATCCAGCATGCTCTCAGCTATATTAATGGGCGGGTTTATGAGCCGGGTTATGGTCTGTTCACAGGTGTCTGCGTGCAATGTCCCATAAACAGAGTGTCCTGTGTGCATGGCCTCAAATAATACCTCCGCCTCCCTTTTTTTCCTGATTTCTCCCATGATGATGCGATCAGGCCTCATTCGTAGGGAGTTGACTACTAAATCAAGCATTGTGACCTCGCCCTTACCTTCAGGGTTCGGCTGTCTGGTGGCCAAAGGACACCAGTAGAGGAAGTGAGGTAGCTGCAGCTCCCTGGTATCCTCGATGGATATAATCCTGTGGTTTGGTGGAATAAACGGCATGCACACGTTCAGAAAAGAGGTTTTACCTGAACCAGTGCCCCCGGAAATAATCATGTTCATCTCGTACTGTATCACCAGCCAGATCAGAGCCAGGACCTCAGAGCTAGCAGTCTTGTTTTCAATGAAATCAGCTGCAGTCCATGGGTCTCTGGCGAATTTTCTTATGGTGATCGTGCTGCCTTTGCTCGCGATGGGCATCAATATAGCATTAGCCCTGTCCTTGCTTAAGAGATACGCGTCGAGCATTGGTTCAAGGTTTGATATCTCTCTCCCAACCCTCCTGGCGATAATACTGGCATAGTTAACAATCTCCGACTCGGATTCAGGATAAAGGTTGGTTTTGATCCAGCCAAAACCCTTGTGGTATACACGTATAGGCTCCTTTGACGAATTAAGAACGATCTCCTCGATGTTAACATCATCCAGCAGAAATTCTATATCCCCCAAACCCAGCAGGTCATGGACTAAAGTAATCATGAAATGATCGGTTATCTGTTCATCTAGCTGAGGCAGCTCCTCCTCCAAAAGCATCTTGGCCTCGGACTTGAACTGCTCCTTAAGGCTTTCCATCAACTTAGGGTCGAAGAATTCAGTCTTGGTTACCTCGATAGCGCCAATAAGTTTCTCCTTGATGTCATCCAGCAGGGCCAGAGTAGCGATATCCACGTCAGGGATGTTAAGCCTGTAGAATGGCATTAAATCCCTCTCAACTATATCAACTGCTACAGGAATCCCCTCCGCTTCTATCTCATAGCTTTTCAGAATCTTCTCCTCCCCTCTCATTTTGGAAACAATAAGATATATGTTCCGCTGGAAATAAAAGGTATTGGGAGGAATTAGCTACTCTAAAGCCCTTATTTCAGAATCCCCTATGGCGGAATAATGCAGCTCCACAAGATTATGGTCCTCTAGGATGACAGCCCACTCCTCGATCTGTGACCTATTGACGCCAAGCGTTTTAGCTAATCTCTCGTCGATTTTAATCTTCTTCTTCTTTCTCACAAGCTCGAGAAGACGGTCTATCGAAGTATGTACCTTCTTCCCCCCAACAACCTTCTTCTTTATTTCCACAGGGGGTGTTGTTTTAATCTTGGCAAGCCTCTGCTCTCTCTCCAGATCCCTAGCCCTCTTCCTCTTCAACCTCTCCATCTCCTCCATGCCTGACTTAGCACCTAAACCAGCTATAAGGTTTGTGAAGCCTTCCCCTCCTGATTCCCCGGATTCAAGTAGTTTATCGTATACTGTCCCGGTTTTTCTCTTGAAGGGGTCCTGTGTCTGTGTTTTAGCAAGCTCTAGGAGATTAAAGCTCTTCTTGCCCCCTGATATCGCAGGGATGTGGAGCATGTTAACCCGCCCCCGGGAGTCCTCCTTGGATGCAGCCCATTTGTCCATTAGGTACCTAACCTTTAATCCGGTGCTGCTGAGTGGTATGGGATTCTCCAACATGGCGTTTTTGTTCTGCTCTACTGCTAAATCAATATCGCCTTTATCGAACTGGAATAGTTCCATACCGCCCTTTGAGCCAGCAAGTTTGTTTTCTATAGCCTCTATCGCCTCATCACCTTGGATGGCTGTTCCCAGGTACTCGAAGGTGGCTCCGACAACATCTCCTTTCCGGACGAGAAAGCTTGCGTTGAATATATCTCCATCAATGTCTCCAGATAAAACCATACTACCCTCAAACTCTCTCTTCAGTTCCTCAACGGTCTTCAAGAAATCCTCTCTGCTCTCAGCAACAACCTTCTTCCCCTTGATTTTCTCTTCTTCAGGTTTCCCGCCCGTCTTCCCCTTCACCTTGTCCCTGAGACCCATGCTATCCCACAGAGATATGAATTAAACAGCTAAACACCGAACATGTCAAGCAACCTGTTGTAGTCCTTGAAGTTGTCAGATGAAGAAAACCTCTCGATCTCCTCATCCGGCAGATTCTCCAACAGGTTATCTATTACCTCTAACACTTTCTTAGTGTTTACGTTAATAAATTCTTTTTGTTCCCTGGCTCCATTATAGTTGCTGACTTTCTCGAAGAGCTCATTATATATCTCGTAATCATCGGTTGTGGAGAATTCCTCTATCTTATCATCAGGTAATTTACCTAAGAGATCATCCAACACAGGCATTATCTCCTGCAGAAGCCTGATGGATTCCCCAGACAGCTCAGCCACCTCCTTACCCTTCCCACCCCCAAAGAAACCCAGAAAACCCTTAGCCGCCCCCTTCACCTCTCTCTTTGAAGGTTTAATCTCTTCTTCGATGTCTTTCCCCTCTTTCCTCTCAGATGGCTTAATCCCCTCTTTCCTCTCAGATGGCTTAATCCCCTCTTTCCTCTCAGGGAGCTTTTTAGCACTTAATACGCTTTCTTTAAGCAGGTCTCTAGTGCTTGGAGGCTTCTTCCGGGATGCCAGCACCCTGTCCATGGATTTAACCCTATCCCCCTCTAATCCACTGTCCATGGAGTAAATCTCCTTGGTGAGGTCACCAATCTCTTTACCAATCCTGGACTCGATATCCATCTTCCTCTCCTTCAGCTTGATTTCCCTACCAGCTATCTCATCCAGCTTCTCCTCGAGATTAGAGCGTTCACCTAAAATCTTCGAGTAATCATCCAATACCTTGGTCTTTCTAGCAGACACCTTATCCAGCTCCCTCTCCTTCAGAAGCAAATCCTTCAGGAGCCTGGTTTTCTGCTTGTGAACCTCAATCCTCCTGGACTCAACATCCTCCAAACCACTCGTGTCCCTGGATGATTCCTGTTTCAAAGCTGTCTCATGAAGCCTCTTTATCTCCAAGGTGACCCTCCGAATCTCATCCCTTATTGAAGAGATAACACCCTCGATATCATCCCCTTCTCTGGTAACTGCCTCGATATCCTTCTCCAGTTTCCCGCCAACCCCCATCAGATCCCTTATCTTACCAAGCGTATCCAGTTTCTCCTGCATAACATCATCCAGCTCCCCCTCTATCTTAGAGCGTTCCTCCAGCAACTGTCCGTCTCTCTTATTGTTCTCTGAACCCTTTGCCATTTAGTATTAAATAAATAAGTAAACAACTATAAATCTATTTACTCCTGCCTTATTTGACTAGGAGACATGGTGTTTTGCTGTATTTAACCACCCTGGATGCTACATCACCTAAAAGGAATCTGGAGGGTGAACTCATGCCATGAGAGCCTAAAACAATAAGGTCGTAGTTGTTTCCCTCAGCCTCAACCAGTATCTCCTCCGATGGAAGACCGTGACTTAACTTAACCTCTGTTTCTATACCCTTTTCTTCCAGAATTTTTGCTGCCCTCTTCAGGGCAATACACTCAGGTGTGTTGCATTCAAGGAACTCCGACAGACTCTCCCCCATTCCAAAACCCCTGTACATTGCAGGCAGCTCCGGAATCACATGCAGTATTGTTGCTTTAGCGCCAGCAGCTTTGGCGATATCTGAAGCGAACCTGACAGCGTTCTCAGCGAAAGAAGAGCCACCTGTGCAGAAGATTATTTTCCTGATTTTCGCTCTCTTAGCTCTGACCACGAGAATAGGGGTCTTTATGTGCTCGATGACTCTGACTGCGACATCTCCAAACAGGAAGGCTCTGAGGTACTGTACGCCGTGCGAGGCCACGACCACAAGATCATATCTGTTCCTTCTGGCGTGCTTCAGTATTTGCACATCAGCCCTGCCCTTCAGTTTCCTTGTCTTAATTCGTTCAACACCCGTTTTCTCAAAGACCTTCATAGCCTCGTTGAAAATCCCCCCTGATTCATCAACCTCACCCTCGACCACATGCAGCACGGTAACATCTGCATTAACTGCTCTGGCTATCAGTGCAGCGAACTCCAAGGCGTTTCTGTTTATCTTCGACCCGTCTGCACATACAAGTATTTTCATAATCCCACCTCATCAAAAAATTATCACACCCCCTGATATGAGGGCATATATCATAAACAATGCACCTATTAACGGCAGAAAAGAGAAATAGAATCTTATCTTCGGGCCCGCCAGGTACTTGGTCAGGGAGGCTCCTATGCTGGCTCCGATAGCAGCGCCAGTGTGCATAACAAGCGCCATCATGATATCCACATTCCCCTTCAGGGAGTGAGTTATTGTACCAAAGCTGGCAGACATTATTATCTCAAACAGGTCGGTGCCTATCGCCACATGAGTCGGACAACCTATCAGGTAAACAAGTGCCGGCACCCTTATGAATCCCCCCCCAACCCCAAGCAGACCGGCCAGAAACCCTGTAACAATACCCACAAAGAGGATAACCCACAGTGAAATTCCTTCTATGCCGGATTCCGGGAGATTGATCATAGGAGGTATCTTAATGGCCTGTATCCTACCAGACACGATCTTGAAGGATATAGCCTCTTTCGCCGGCAACGTCTCCTTGCTTTTTGTTTTAAGGCTCTTCCTGCTCTCCCACATAACAAAGAGGGATATGGAGAGGAGGAGGATTACATAGAGTACTCCGTTAACCAGATCCAGGAACGCCCAGGATTGCAGCAACTCCACCAACTGGGCTCCCAGCTCGATGCCTGCCATAGTCCCCATGACCATCAGGAAACCGAGTTTCATATCCACATGCCCGAGGGTTCGATGTCTCTTAGCGGCTACAACACTCTTACCTGTCATATGAGCAAGGTCTGTTCCCACCACGAAATTCATGGGCACACCTAGAATATACATCATGGGGCCTGCCAGGAATCCCCCGCCAACCCCGAAGAATCCTCCGAGAACTCCTACCATTAAGCCAAGCAGTGCAAGAGCTACTGCGCTCACATGTATATCTTCTATTGGAAAATACATCTTATTGTTCCTCTATTCTCTCCCTGACATATGTCGAAACACCCTCCATTAAAATTCCCTGACCCAGTATCAAGGCAAGAGCCAGGAAAGTGTAAAGAACTAAGTCTGCTCTATATATCCTGTTGACATAATCAATCAAGAGACTTAAAACTGTGAGGGTGTAGATGAACATCAGGATCCCGTAGATGACCAGCTCTGCTCCCAGTTCCCTGAAGGTCAGCTGTTTAGCGGAGTCCATACCATAAGAATATTATGATTTTCGGATAAATACCGGAGAGGGACTCTGTCCCAGAGCAGGTCATGGTTTAGCTGTCTCACGTCAGGATGTTTATAATTCTGTGAGAGTTCATCACTAAGGGTGAGTATGGGAAACCAGGGTGGTAACGCTTGATTATACCCATTTTTATGTGCTGTAGTGTATATTATAGACTGTAAATGGTTATATATTCCAAAAACCTATGCAGGGACTATGTCAATTGGTGTATTTGAATGATAGATACTCAGGAGTTGATTGAGGCTCTCCACTATATAAAAAAGTTCAGGAATCAGGTGTTCATAATAAAATTCAGTGGAGAAATATTGTTAGATGAAAATGTTTTGGAATCAATTGCCACGGACTTAGTTCTATTGCATGATGTGGGCATACGACCTGTAGTTATGCATGGCGCAGGCACTTTAATCTCCTCTAATATGGAGAAGATGGGGTTGGAACCGAGATTTATTAGAGGTGAGAGAGTAACAGATGAAAGAACATTAGATGTTGTAGTAGGGTGTTTACATCGTGTAAACAATAAAATAATTGATAAGATAAACCATAACACGGCAATAGCTAGCGACACAGCAACAGCTGTTGGATTAACGGGTGGTTTATTTAAGGCAAAGAGAAAACGAAAAGAGTTAGGGTATGTCGGAGATGTGGTTGATGTTAACTCTAAGCTGATATATGACCTAATCGGGTGTGGATATATACCCGTGATACTCCCCGTTGGCATAGATGAAGAAGGCAATCTCTTGAATATTAATGCAGATATAGCTACCGGGGAGTTAGCAAAGGCTTTGGATGTGACAAAAATTATACTTTTGACAAATGTAGGGGGTGTATTGGGTAGGGATGGGAGATTAATTGGGCGGCTGACTGTTTCAGAAACCAGAGACCTTATCAAAAACAAAGTAGCAACTAAGGGTATGATACCTAAATTAGAGTCAAGTGTCAATGCGATTTCAGAGGGTGTTGAACGAATACATATTGTAAGGGCAGGGAAACATGCTATTCTAGGGGAATTGCTCACTGAAGAAGGAACCGGAACAATGATAACTAAATGATCTTGGAGTTCTAGTCAGGCACTACAGGTCCTTATCAACTCAACCTGTTTCTGAACAAAACCAGAGGAGGTAAACTATTTATAGATGTTTGAATTAATGGTTTAACATGGAGATAGACCTCTACTATCATCCAGAGAGAAATGAATATGTTTTTATCTCAGAGGGTAACGCGTTACGGGTTGATGAAGAAGACTTCAACCACATGAAGAAGAGCTTCAACCCCCTGTTCTATCAACTGTGTAAAAACAAGGGGATCAGGAGATGATTATCTCTTTTTCCCCCTAGCCGCTATCTCGGAGGGCAGACCCCATAGTTTCACGAATCCTTCAGCCAGCCTGTGGTCGAAAAGGTCGCCTTTGTCGTATGTTGCCAAGCCTCTGTCATAGAGTGAGTTAGGGGATTCCCTCCCGGTAACATAGACGTTACCTTTTTAGAGCTTCATCTTTATTCTCCCGGAGACAACATGCTGGGATTCATTGATGAACGCCTCCAGGTCACTCTTCAGGGGATCATGCCATTGCCCGAAGTAGACCATCTGACTCCACTTGGAGTCAATTATCTCCTTAAAGAGGTTCTCCTCGCGGCTAAGGGTCAGCTTCTCCAGCTCAGAGTGAGCCTTCAGGATTACGGATGCTGCAGGACACTCATAGACTTCCCTTGACTTAATCCCTACGAGCCGGTCCTCGACGGTATCTATGCGCCCGATACCATGTTTTCCACCCAACCGGTTGAGTTCCTTTATCAACTCCACCTCTTTTCTTTCTCCACCATTCAATGCTGACGGAACCCCTTTAGTAAACTCCAGCTCGATATATTCTGGCTTATCTGGTGCCTTCTCCGGTGACGTGGTCCAGGAGTAAGCATTCTCTCTGGGCTCGTTGGCTAGGTCTTCCAGCGGACCGGATTCAATACTCCTCCCCCAGAGGTTCACGTCAATACTGTAGGGGCTTTTCTTCTTCACAGGTACAGGTATATTGTGTTTCCTGGCGTAGTTTATGGCCCCGTCTCTGGTTAAATTCCACTCCCTGGCTGGCGCGATAATATCCAATTCAGGGTTCAATGCCCTCACAGCCAGCTCGAATCTCACCTGGTCATTGCCTTTACCGGTTGAGCCATGGGCTACCGCATCAGCTTTCTCTTTTTCTGCAATCTCCACAAGGTATCTGCTTATAAGGGGTCTTGCCAGAGCCGTGGACAAGGGATACACTTTCTCGTAGAAGCCGTTTGCCCTGATGGATGGGTTGATGAACTCATTAACGAACTCTTCTCTGGCATCGATGCTGTATGTTTTTACGGCACCAAGCTCTCTTGCCTTCTCTTCTATCTGTTTCAGGTCGGATTTCTCCTGCCCAATCTCCAGAGTCAAGGAAACAATCTCTGCCTGGTACTCCTCCATAAGCCACTTGATGCATATGGATGTGTCCAGCCCCCCAGAGTATGCGAGAACAACTTTCATCGTTAATATTTTATAGTAGCAAGTTAAATATCATAGTAGTATGAAAGAGGACTTCACCTCAATCCTGTCGGATGGATTTGTCACCTGGAGAAACAACCCTAAGATTTCCATCCCGTTCATACTCGATTTTCTTGCAGTAGCCGTCTTCAGCCTCCTGTATTTCTTTGCTGTTGCTCTGGTGTTGTACACCATTGGTTTCAGTGTTTTCCCCCCTTTTTCTGCTGGCCAGCCTGGAGGAATGCAGGACCTTGTTTCATCTGTCATAGATGGAGTGGTGGTTGCATTAATCTTTTTGTTGGCTCTGTTTCTGGTTTATTGCGTTATAACAATCCTTATAACATCGTTTTTCACCGCGGGAGCTATAGGGATGTCCAAGGAAGCGATAGAGAAAAACAAGACATCGATTTCAACCATGGTAGACTATGGCAGGAGGAAGACGGTAAGCCTGTTTGCAGTAAACGTAATAACCTCCTTGATATATCTCCTAGTTGCTGTAGTAACTGTCGGTGTCTCCGTTGGGGTTCCCCTACTACTCGGTTTTTCGTTTAGAATGGAGGGATTGTTCGTTCCATTATTCCTTCTCACGGGTCTGCTTTTGTTAATCCTTTGCCTGATTGTGCTCAACATCGTGTTCGCGCCGGTTCAATACGCTCTGGTGTTATCTGATCTCGGAGCCATAGATGGGCTGAAGAGAGGGGTTTCATTCTTCCTTGAAAACAAGTTTTTTGTTTTTCTACTGTGGCTTATGATCTCCCTGATCTCGCTTTTCATAGAGGTCGTGAACTTCATATACCGGCTTGCTGTAGGGCAGTTGCCCAGCATCCTGAACCTGATAATGTCGCTCACAGGTTTGCTGGTCTACTTTCTCGTGTTGCTGACTATATTGACACCTCTCTACACTGTATGGTGGAGCCTGCTCTATCTAGCGAGGACAGGAGCAAGAGATTGAGCAAGAGACTCTATTTATTAGCTTAAAAAACTAATTATTTATCTAATGAGTTTAAAGCAGTGGGACAAGAAACACATCATATCCATCAGGGATTTCTCCAGAGATGAGATAGACTTTGTTCTCAAGAAATCAAGGCTGATGGAGGATAAGCTTTCTTCCCGCAAACCACTGGAGTTGATGAAGGGCCTGATTCTGGCTAATCTGTTCTTCGAGCCATCCACAAGAACCAGCATGTCGTTTGAGACCGCCATGAAAAGACTGGGTGGTAAGGCAGTGGGTTTTAGTGTGGCGGAAACAACATCAGAGGTCAAGGGCGAAACCATAGTTGACACCGTCCGGGTGGTTGAGGGCTACGCTGACGTGATAGTCGTAAGACACCCTGCGGAGGGAGCAGCCAGAGCGGCATCAGAGAACATAAAAGTTCCATTGATAAATGGGGGGGATGGAGCAAACCAGCACCCGACCCAGACGCTTCTGGACCTCTATACCATCCAGAAGGAATATAAAAAAATAGACGGACTTTCTATTGCCATGGTAGGCGACCTGAAATACGGGAGGACAGTGCATTCCCTTGCCAACGCACTTGAAAACTACGACGTAAAACTTACTCTCATCTCTCCCAGGGAGCTCAGGATGCCCGTGAGGATGGTGAACGGCTTAAGGGAGAGAGCCATTGAGGTTAAGGAAACAACAAGGCTCAGTATAGGGAAGGCTGATGTAATCTACGTTACAAGGATTCAGAGGGAGAGATTCCCTGACCCACAGGAGTTCAAGAGGGTTAAGGAGGCTTATGTTCTGGATGAGGGCATACTACCTAAACTGAGGGATGATGCTATAATAATGCATCCCCTCCCCAGGGTTTCGGAGATTTCACCGGCGATAGATGGGACCCGGCACGCCAGATATTTCCAGCAGTCTAGGAACGGTGTGCCAGTGAGGATGGCTCTCCTCTGCCTTGTCTGTGGGGTGGATTTCTAGGATGGATGATAAGAAAGAGAATGGGAAACTGAAGATCAGGAACATAAAAAATGGCATCTCCATAGACCACATTGCCGCAGGTAGGGCTCCTGAGGTATTGAAGATACTGGGCATCGACGGGGGTTTCAGAGACTCTGTTACCATCGCTATGAATGTGAAGAGCAGCAAGATGCGGGAGAAAGACATAGTGAAGGTGGAGAACAGGGACCTGGATGTGAGCGAGATAAACAAAATTTCTGTGATAGCTCCGCAGGCCACCATAAATTGGATTCAGGACTATCAGGTGGTGAGGAAAGAGAAGGTTAAACTGCCGGATGAGCTGGTAGGCATAGTTGAATGCCCCAACCCTTCATGTATCACAAACAAGGAACGAGAGCCTGTTAAGTCGATATTCCTTGTGAAAAACACCAGCCCAGTGGTGCTTGTGTGTAAGTACTGCGAGAGAGAAATAGACAGCCTCTACTAAGTTTATTTCTTGTTGAGTAGGATATCCATGACCTTTGATTCCGTGAGCTTCCTTGCTTTCGCTATCTTATCCCTTTTTTTCCGCACACTCTTCCTGTGTTCCTCTACCTCCTCCTTCAGGGAGGAAACCATCCGCATCACCTCCCTGGGTGAGGTACCCCCAAGGCTGTTGTTGGCTTCAACAACCCTCCTCGAATCAACTAGTTTCTTAAGCTCATTTAATGGTATGCTACCGTCTATTTCCCTCTCCAGTAAAGCAAATGTCTCATCCACATCCCTGAAGGTTTTACCTTCCTCAGCCAGTTTTCTCACCACATCACCTATCACCTGATGCGATTCCCTGAAGCTCATCTTGTTCACCTTAACAAGGTGGTTAGCCAGCTCTGTTGCTGCAGCAAAGCTTTCATCAACAACTTCTCTCATTCTTTTCTTGTTGAACTCAGCCCCTGAAAGCATCCCACCCATAACGTTCAGAGATATTCTCGTCGTTTCCAGTGAATCCCAGAGCAGGGAGCGGTCCTCCTGCAGGTCCCGGTTATATCCTAAGGGCAGT
>JAOZNG010000022.1 GCA_029933895.1 archaeon | reverse complement strand
GGCATCTACTGGGAGTGTATCCTACCTGAGGGGAAGGCCCATTTAGTACGAGAGGAACAATGGGTCGCAGCCTCTGGTGTACCAGTTGTCTGACAGGGCATGCTGGGTAGCTACGCTGTGGTCGATAAAGGCTGAAAGCATCTAGGCCTGAAGCGATCCCCAAATAAGAGGTAGGTTAAGGCTCTCCTATAAGAGGAGTTTGATAGGCAGGGGGTGTAAGTGCTAAGCTTCGGCGAGGTATTAAGCCTGCCTGTACTAACCGCTTTATGCCTGCACATCCCTAGCGATAAGCCACTTGTGTACTATCTTTCAGGTAGCGGCTGGAGGGTTATCCCTTATGCTGTTTTGGCCAGCCTTTTCTAAAGGCTGAAAGGGAGGAAGTTCCATCCATCCCGTTTTTACTGCAGCCTCTGCAAGGGGGATTTTCCGAGAGGGATTGGTTTGTTTGCAGAGACGAGATGCCTTACATCATGAGACCGTGATTCCCTGTGGATGAGGAGTATGATGTTGTGGCTTGTGAAACGAAACAAATCCTGCTGGGATGCAACTCCGTGTTTGGGGGCTTAGACGAATACCCTCACTCCCTTATTTGGGAGCGACAGAAGATGGACTACAGGCCGCTGCCTTATCTAATCATTCTATTTATATCCACATTCCTATTTATTGTACGTAAAATGTCAGCTCACACCCGGAAGGTTGGTTCTCTTGGAAGATACGGGCCACGGATTGGCAGGAAGCTTAGGGATGAGATGAGGAAGATTGAGGATCAGGCCAAGAAAAACAGGTGTCCTAGCTGTAACGGCCGGGTTAAGAGGAAGGCTGCTGGGATCTACCGGTGCAGGTCCTGCGGGGAAACCTTCACTGGAGGTGCTTACTGGACTTTTGAGGAAGCCCGGGTCAGGGTGAAACCTGAGGCCTTAAGTAAACCCTCTGAAGTTGATGAGAGCTTGATAGACCTGGAAGAGGATGTTGAGGAGTCTTCTGTGGCTGAGGAGTCTAAAGAGGAGGATTCATCTATCATGGAGGGGGAGAAATGACTTATATCTGTATTGAATGCGGTGCCGAGTTCGACTACGAGCACCTTAAGAAGCACAGGCTGAAGTGCACGAAGTGCAGGGAGAAGAGGTCTAATATATGGGTAAAAAAGCGGATGACGGAGATGCAGCCGAAGACTGTGAAGGCTTTATGAATGAGTTAAGGGTGCAGGTTACGTTACCCCCTGGTATGGCTGAGGTCTGTCGTCGATCGATATCCATCGACTCCTCCCATGCTGGGTTGAGGAAGACGGAGGTTATGTTTTCATGTCTAGGCAATAAGCTTGAGTTGAGGGTGCTAGCCGGTGATTATTCTTCACTGAGGGCTGCACTGAACACCTACCTCCGGCTTATCACCATGTGCGTTACTATTATACCCTTAAACGAATAATTATATGAAAATGGACGCAATCCCACAACAGCTTCAGGATAAACTGATGCAGTTCCAGGAGATGCAGAATCAGCTGCAGAGTATTGCATTCCAGGGACAGCAGATGAGACAGCAGCTTTTGGAGATAGAACATGCCCTGGAGGTTCTTGAGAACTCCGGGGATAGCAGGGTTTATGAGAAAGCAGGGCCCTTGTTTATTGAGTCAGATGCCGGCAAAACGAAAGAGAAGCTTAAAGACAGCAAGGAGTTGAAGGAAGCTCGCCTGAAGTCTCTGGAGAAGCAGGAATCCAAGCTGAGGGAGAAACTATCCGCTTTAGGTAAGGATATTCAGGGCAAGATTGGTGGGATTCAATCTGGTGGAGTGGTCGCAGAATAGCATTCATTGTTCAGATGATGATACCGACCCAAACTGAAGAGGTGATGACAAGGGTAGCTGCTGATGAACTACTTTCCTGTAGGATATATAATCCAGTAAAATATAATAGTTCAACATGGATTGGAAAGAATTCCTTCATCCTTCAATTTCTAAGCTTTCCATCCCCTTCTTGATTGCTTTACTGATTGTTTCTTCCACAGTAGGTTACATGAAATACATACCATTCATCATAGAAAATATGGGTTTAGGCCAACCTAATTATGAGCAGATAGACTATCATAAATATCACTCCGATCCATACGAAATTATTGAATCATTCGAAAAAGAAAGTGCATTATCTTTTGAAAGATATAAGGGAGAGCTAAGGGATATCCTGTACCCCACTAAGCTAATGTATCATACTTTTCTCTTGATTAAGAGCGAATTCAAGAACAAGAATTTGATGCAATGATAATGGTTCGCCATATAAAACTTCCAGAGTACATGTCTCTACCTATCCGAAACTGATCTAAATCAGAGTATGAGGAAATGCGTTAATCTCTCATGTGATGAAATTTGTGGTGGGACTCCGGATCTTATATTTTACCATCGTGGAGCTAGGTCATTCATCATCTGTGGAAACGAGAAAAAGAATGCTTAGATCTTCTCTGATTCTCTCTCTATTATCCTATCTATTCCCTTCTCCAGGTCTTCTATGCTGCTTGAGTTGTCTATGATGTAATCTGCTTTCTCCTTCAATCCCTCAATGTGTTTCTCTGTATCCATGTTGTCTGCCTGCTGGAATTCCTCCCAGCTGATGGCTTCTTCATCCTTCTCCCCTCGCTTCCTGACTCTCCGGTATCTCTCCTCCGGGCTTGAGTGTATATATACTAATATGCTGTGTGGACGTTTCCTTAAGAGTTCCACCTCGTTCATGTATCTTATACCGTCTACTACGATCATGTTAGAGCTGCAGTCCCTTAAATCTTTTTCGAATGCGTTGACTACAACATCCGGGCTGAATTCTTTTCTCAGCATCCTTCCCAGCTTCTGCAGGTTCCTCCTGTTCTTGGGGAGACTCAGCCTCTCAAGGACGTCCATCAGTATCTGTGAGAACCTTCCGTAGTCTGCATTATATCTCCTCGTGAGGTATTTCGCCGCCACAGTCTTGCCTGAGCCGATCCTGCCTATGAAGCCCACAACCAACCTCATTTCTGTATTTATAAGATTACACCCAAAAAAGATATACCTAAAATGCCGAAGCTGATTGTTACGGAGAAACCTAATGTGGCGGAGCGGATAGCGGAGTCTATTGGAGTTGCTGAGAAAAAAAGGAGAGATGGTATCTCCTACTATGTGGTGGGGGATGTTGTTGTTGCCCCTGCCGTGGGTCACATCTACACCCTGATGGAGAAGAGGAAGGGTTTATGGAAGTATCCCGTCTTCGAAATCGAGTGGGTTCCCAGCTACAAGGCCAGCAAGAATTCTGCTTTCACCAGGAAGTATCTGGACAACATCAAGCACTTAAGTAAGAGGTGTGATGAATTCATCAACGCCTGCGACTATGATATTGAAGGGGAAGTCATAGGATATAATGTCATCAAGCATGCCTGTGGAGTGGATCCCTTCTCTGGTAAAGTGCACAGGATGAGGTATTCCTCCCTCACCCACAAATCCATCACCGAAGCTTACCGGTCACTGGAGAAAATAAACAGGGGGATGGTGGATGCTGGTCTAACGAGGCATGTGCTGGACTGGTACTGGGGTATAAACCTCTCCAGGGCCCTGACTCTGGCTATCAGGAGAGCTAGGGGGTATACGACCCTGAGTATCGGGAGAGTTCAGGGTCCGGTCCTGAAGCTTCTGGCTTCCAGGGACAGGAAAATAAACGCCTTCAGGCCTGAACCCTACTGGGAGCTTATGATGGTGTTGCTCAAGGACAGGATAAAGTTCACGGCATTGCATGTGGAGGGCCGGTTCTGGGATAAAGAGAAAGCCCTGAAGTCAAAGAAAAAGTGCGGCGATAAGGCAGTAGTTAAGAAAATCAGTAGACGGAGTTCCAGAAAGAAACCACCCTATCCCTTTGACCTGACCACCCTGCAGACTGAGGCATACCGTGTCTTTAAGATAAGTCCCAGAGACACTCTACAGATGGCACAAGAACTCTACACTAACGCCTTCATAAGCTATCCCCGAACTTCATCCCAGCAACTACCGTCTGACATAGACTACAGGGATATCATAAAAAAGCTTTCAGCTATGAAGGAATACAAGAAAGAGACCAGGTACCTGTTGAGCATGAAGAAGCTTAAACCAAAGAACGGGAGGAAGAAGGATCCAGCGCATCCCGCCATACATCCAACGGGGGAGATACCTAGGAACCTGGGCAGAGGAAAAGAGAAGATATTTGACCTCATCTGCAGGCGGTTTTTCGCCTCCTTTGGGGATTACGCAATCAGGGAAACACTCAGTGTTGAGTTCGACAACAACAGGGAAGTCTTCATATCCAAGGGCTCAACAACCCTGGAGCCTGGATGGCAGACCCTCTATGGGCGGTACACGAGATTCAAGGAGGAGGAATTACCCCCCCTGAAAAAGGGTGAGCTGTTGGGGGTCGAGGATGTACTACTGCACAGGAAGGAAACCCAACCACCTAATAGATACACGCCCTCCTCAATAATCCGGGAGATGGAGAAAAAGAACCTCGGGACTAAGGCAACCAGGTCACAGATTATTGATATATTGTTCAGGAGAGGTTACCTGAAAGGTAAGTCGATTGAGGTAACCCCCCTTGGCTTGAGTGTTGTGGACACTCTGGAGAAGTACTGCCCTAATGTTCTAAGCGAGAAACTGACCCGGAAGTTCGAGTCCGAGATGGAGAGAATAAGGTCAGGTGAACTGGATAAAGAGAGGGTGTTGGAGGAGGGCAGGGCTGCATTAGTGGAGATAACCGATGAATTCAAGAGAAGTGAGGAGGAGATTGGAGCTGAGCTGGCGAAGTCGTTTAGGTCCGCGAACCAGGGAGAGAACCTTGGACCGTGTCTTGAGTGTGACGGCAATCTTATCTTGCGGAAATCCAAGTACGGGGGTTTTTTTGTCGGCTGCAGCAACTACCCCAAGTGCACTTTCAAGATTTCCATACCCAAGGGCAGGGTGAGGAGGACGGGTAAATGCCCCAGCTGCGGTTACGCTGTTCTCACCTTAACCAGCTCCAAGAAACCTTTTAGTTTCTGCATTAACCCTAAATGCAAGAGCAAAAGGAGGGACTAGCTGGAGTAGTCTCCTAGAACCGTGAGCAGTTTCTCTATTTCTTCCCGTGTGTTGTAGATGTATGCTGAGGCTCTTATCCCCTCTTTTTCTTTGAGGATGTTCTTGAATAAGGGCATCGCGCAGTGGAATCCAGAGCGCACGCATATCTGTTCTCTGGCATCAAGTATGCCTGCCATGTCATCTGAGTCCATGCCTTCAAGCCTGAATGTGACAATACATGCTCTTTTTCTTGCATCTCTTGTTCCATAGACCCTGATGTCTTCCATCTCCCCGAGACCCTTCAGGAGTTGTTTGGTGAGCTTTTTCTCATGTCCCTGGATTCTACTATATCCTACTTTTCTGAGGTAGTCCACGGCTTCGCTGAATCCTATTACCCCTGAAATGTTGGGGGTTCCAGCCTCCCAGCTGCTGGGGTAGCTGCTGAGGGTGTAGCCCCCTAGCGTGACCTCTGAGATTGCTCCTCCGCCCGTATAGGGCGGCTTCAATTTCTGGAGCTGGTCTTCTTTTATATAAAGGGCGCCTATGCCTGTAGGGGCCAGCATCTTGTGGCCTGAGAAGGAATAGAAGTCGCAGTTCATTTTTTTCACGTCTACTGGGATATGAGGTACAGCCTGGGCTCCATCAATTAGGTATAGGACATTTTTTTCTCTACAGATTTCTCCTATCTCTTCCACGGGATTTATGTTTCCGAGGACGTTTGATATGTGAGTTACAGCAACCAGCTTTGTTTTTTCGCTTATTTTTTCTCTGAAGTCTTGGGGATTAAGTTTCCCTTCACTGTCCGGGTTTATGTATCCCACCTTAACGCCTTTTGTTTTCTGGTTCAGCCAGGGCAGGAGGTTACTGTGGTGTTCCATGGATGTGGTCAGTATTTCATCTCCCTTCTGGAGTTCCAGTGCCAGAGCGATCTGGTTTATTCCTTCTGTTGTGTTTCGGTTGAAGATTAGCTCCTCTGGCCTGGCATTGATGAGTGAGGCTACCCTCTCCCTTGATTGATCGTATTTATCGGATGCTTTCTGTGACAGCCTGTACACTCCCCTGTGGATGTTGGCCCTGTATCTGTGATAGTATTCCGTGACTGCGTTGGTCACCTGTTTAGGTGTGAGCGTTGATGCAGTGTTATCTAAGTAGATAACGCCTGTCCGGAGGATTGGGTAGTCCTCTCTTATTTCCCCCGTGTTCATATCGCTTATTT
Source organism: archaeon (assembly GCA_029933895.1). Lineage (GTDB taxonomy): Archaea > Altiarchaeota > Altiarchaeia > IMC4 > QMZM01 > EX4484-2. The sequence continues at coordinate 5,884 of JAOZNG010000022.1, read as the reverse complement.
AATGGTTTTTTCACAATAAATGACACCCTCTTTTCACAGGGGCCCGTGGCTCAGCATGGTTAGAGCGCTCGACTGATAATCCCCCCCCATGGGGCATTAGAAATCGAGAGGTCCTGAGTTCAAATCTCAGCGGGCCCATACCTTTTTCTTTGGGAAAGAAAAAGCCATCACCAAAAAGAAACCATTTTGTTTCTATAATAGTACTATAAAGGGATAAATGGAGGATAGGGTTGATAAGGGCAGGAAACTGTAGGTTCCCACATATATGTTCATTTTTTTTGAGGTTATGGGGGGAACATTTATATTGATTATATTCAATATATTTGTTATGAAAAATACGACTCTTTCGGTGGATGAGGAGACCAGGGAGCGGCTTAAGAAGTTCGGAACCAAGGGAGAGGATTATGATAAGATACTTAACCGGATGATGGACATCCTCGGGGAAATGAACCTAAACAGTTATATAGAGGCTAAATACAAGAAAATGATGGAGGATAAAAATAAATTCATTTCCTTGGAGGAGTATGAGAAAAGAGACGATGCCACAGGATGAAATACGGTCTAAGATTGCATCCTGATGTAGTCAAATACTTGAATAAACTAGGTGTCACCGAGAAGAACAGAGTCATTAAATCAATTAAGCTGTTGAGTGTTGATCCATACCGTAGGAGGTCTGGATGCGACATACAGAAACTGTCTGGTTGGTTGATGCGTTCAGGAGAGGTCGAGGTTACAGGTAAGTTGACGCAACAAAACGAAAAACAAGACCACAAGACAAAAAACAACAACAAACTTTCAGCGGACCCATTTCTAAGTTTTCCTTTTTCCAGAAAAGAGAACCCATACTCTATCAAAAGAGGGAAAAAAACATTGTGTATACATCCACTGTGGACCACCCTCTAAACTACGGAGGGAGACACCCCTCAGTTTTAAGGTAACATCCAAAACCTTCTTTAGTGCACCAAATTGTTTCGTGATTTTGAGTGAACGCTTGCCAGAATAATCAAATCCTCTGGATTAACAGTAAAGGACGCTCAGTTAAGAACAGGTTATTTAATAAAACGTATTGAGTTTCTCTGCTACTGCATCACCCATATCTGAGGTTGAGGCTGTGCCCCCCAGGTCCTTCGTCAGCGTCTTACCTTCCTTCAGAACTGCCTGTATTGCATTCACTATAGCCTCAGACGACTTTTCCTCGCCTAATTCCTCCAGCATCAAGGCACCAGCCCAGATAGTGGCTACAGGGTTAGCCCTGTTCTTCCCCTTATATCTCGGAGCAGAGCCGTGGATGGGCTCGAACATAGACACACCCTCTGGATTAATGTTGCCTCCAGGAGCCAGACCCAAACCGCCCTGTATCATCGCCCCCAGGTCTGTGATAATGTCCCCGAACATGTTAGGTGCTACAACAACCTGATACCAGGAGGGTTTCTTCACAAACCACATGGTAATAGCGTCCACGAAATTAAATTCAGTGTCTATGTATGGATAATCCTTTGCAACGGAACTAAAGACTTCACGCCAGAAACCATACATGGACGTCAACACGTTAGCCTTGTCCACTGCAGTAACCCGATCCTGCTTTTTTCTCACAGCCAGGTCGAAGGCATACCTTATGATTCTCTCCGCGCCCTTCCGGGACATGACACCAACCTGATAGGCTATTTCGGAGCCATCCACCTCAACATCTAGGCTGAATTTCACGCTATATAGGCTCCTCAAGACCTCCAGATGCTGCCTGCTTTTACCGATGGATGCTCTATCACCTATGCCGACATAGAAATCCTCCGTGTTCTCTCTGACAACAGTGAAATCCACCCCTCCCGGATCCCGTAAGGGGCAGGAAACGCCCTCCAAGAGCTTAATCGGCCTCAGGTTAACGAACTGATCCATGTAGAAACGAAGCTTCAGGAGTATGCCGTTCTCCAGGATGCCCGGCTCGCACCGGGGGTCTCCGAGGGCTCCGAGATAGATTGAGTCAAGAGAGGACATCTTCTTCAAGGCATTCTCAGGTAAGAGCTCCCCTGTCTCAAGGTAATGATCTGCCCCGTAGGGGTAACTAATCCAGTCTATATCAAAGCCTTCAAGCTCTGAAATCCTATCCAAACGCTTCACTCCCTCATCAATAATCTCCGGGCCGATACCGTCCCCCGGGATTAAACCAATCCTATATCTAGCCATTTTTTCTTAAATCATCCAGGATCTCCCTGGCTTTATCCACTCTAATCTTTTCTCCCTCAATTAATAAATTTGCTACTTTATCAACCTCAACACCTGAGGCACCCGCCATCACCGCAATGTTCCTGGCGTGCAATCTCATATGACCTCTCTGGATTCCCTCTGAGGCAAGAGCCCGTAGTGCAGCGAAATTCTGGGCTAATCCGACGGAAGCAAGAACCTCGCCTAATTCCCTGGCAGAGGAGACATTCAGTATCTTAAGGGAAAGCCTGGCCATGGGATGCATTGTTCCGCCCCCTATAATGCCAACGGCAACAGGAAGCTCGATGAAGCCCTTCAAAAGGTCGTCATCTATACTCCACTTCGAGAGGGGGCTGTAGATTCCCCCGCGGCAGGCGAAGGCGTGAGCGCCTGACTCAACAGCCCTGGTATCGTTTCCGGTAGCCAAGCAGACAGCAGAGACGCCGTTCATCACGCCCTTGTTGTGGGTCACAGCCCTATAGACATCCAGAGAAGCGAACCGATAACCAGATACGATATCTTGAGCTATATCCTCCCCGATAGACTCCAAGGGTATGGAGGCTTCAGCCCGGGCAGTTCTCTCCATGGCGTAATTGGAGAGGATGCGGAAATTCACTCTCCCCTTGGTTAAGTCCTCAATCAATGGCGTTAATGCCTCACACATGCTGTTGACGGCGTTAGCTCCCATAGCATCTCTCACGTCAACCAGGATGTGGACAACGAGCATGTCATCAATCAGGCGAGCTTTAACGTCACGTACACCCCCACCTAATTCCACGAGAACAGGATCCTGCTGGTTAGCTGAATCTATTATCTCATCCCTGGCTTCAATAACAGAGGATGCGGCTTTCTCGAGAGAGCAGTCTGTTACCTGAATCTGTCCCGTCATCAGAGGCTTGCTTGAGGATGCCCTGAAGCCGCCTGATGAGCGGAAAACCTTAGCTGCGTTGGATGCCGCAGCCACAACAGAAGACTCCTCCGTGGCCATGGGGATCAGGTAATCCCTGTTGTTTATCCTGAAATTCACTGCGATGCCAAGTGGCAGAGGATATATGCTGTAGACGTTCTCTATCATCCCATCAACCTTTTCCAGAGACAAACCCTTCTCTAACAATGAAACATCCTCCTTGTTGAGGGAGGCGAAGGCCTTAATCTCCTCCACCCTCTCCTTGATGTCCAGCTTATAGAAGCCGGGAATACGCGATCCAGACATTGTTTCTTTAATCCTGAAATAGTATATATCTAATATGAGTGCAGGCAAATATAAGAAACTTCAGGAGATTATTTCACGGCATGAGGGGGTGGTGGTCGCCCTGTCGGGTGGTGTGGACAGTGCCCTAGTGGCAAAGGTGTCATACGACCTTCTAGGGGAGAATGCACTGGCTGTGACCATAGACAACGGGTTGATGTCTCAGGCAGATGTGGAAAAGGCTGGTGAGATAGCATCTGAAATCGGTGTCAGATACCAGTTGGTGAGAGATAACTTCCTGGAGGATGAAAGACTCGCTAAAAATCCACCACAGAGGTGCTATATATGCAAGAAACGCATTGCGGAGATACTGAGAAACATAGCCGATAGGGAGGGGATGGAAATGATCTTTGACGGCACAAACGCCGACGAGCTGAGGGAGAAGAGACCCGGGATTAATGCCCTCCGGGAGGATGGGGTTAAGACTCCGCTGGCTGAGGCAGGTTTCACAAAAGGGGATATACGTGGGGAGGCGAGAAAACTCGGGCTCTCAAACCACGGTAGATACTCCAACACCTGTCTTGCGACGAGGATACCGTATGGTAAAGAGCTTAGCAAGAGAAAACTGGAGCAGATAGAGAAGGCAGAGGAGTTGCTCAGGGGTCTGGGGGTTAAACAATTCCGGGTTCGGAACCACGATCATATCGCTAGGATAGAATCTCTCAGGGATGACTTCTCCACAATAATAGAGCACAGCGACCACATAATAGATGGATTCAGGAACCTTGGGTTTTCGTACGTGAACCTGGACCTGCAAGCCTACAATGTAAAATGAGCCAAGTCGAGAGATATGTTAATTCGATAGAGTTTCTCAGGGAATTGTTCATGGAGATGGATTCCCTGGCGGAGCCGGTCATGGGCATAAGAGACTGGGATGACTCTGTATGTATAGATTTCTATGGAAGGAAACTGCTGGCTTCAGTCGATGGGCCATACAACAGGAGGCTGGTCATGAAGTCAGCTTTGATACATGCCTCCACAGATGTTGTGGTCAAGGGGGGTAAGCCCATCTTTTGCCTTAACACGCTTATTGGTGTCAAAGGAGACGTGAGGGATATGGCTGAGAGTCTGAAGAGGCAGGCTCTTGCCATGAAGATACCCCTGTTAGGAGGTAACACCCTCTTCGAGGAAGCGGAGCCTAGATGCAGTATTACGGTAGTAGGTGAACTAATATTGGAGAAGCCGATAAGAGACTCTGGCGCAAAGAAGGGTGATTCGTTGATTCTCCTAGGTGAGCCTTTGTGGGGGAGTCAGGAGGAGAGGATACGGAAAGCCAGGATATTGTTCAAGGCATGGTACCAGATACTGGACTCGGGCATCAGGGTTAACGCAGCCAAGGATGTTACGAAGGGTGGTCTCACACCCACAATCTATGAGATGTCAAAGAAATCAGGGAGGGAATTCAATATCCTGGATGGCATACCTTTACCTTTAACGAGAAACCTCGACAACTTCCTCCTGTCTGTCCCAGGGGAAAACAAAAGAAAGATAAAAGAAATCGCTGAAAGAAACGAATGCATCATCTATGAACTGGGCTCAGTGAAATAACTTATTTATCTCGGCTTCAATAATAATATATCAACAATAATAAGCTGTACTGGAAAAATCAGATAACAACACGCCATGGGGGATGTGGTACGTGAGCAAGAGCATAGCTCTTGCTGCGTGCAGATTCAGCGAAACTGAATCCTGCATGAATCCATAAACACGCTAAAACGTCGAAAAACAAAGGGAGGTGCAGGCGCAGGGTAAGAAACATTACGCAGTGAGCAATACCCGGACACGCCCAGGACCTAAAAACCATAAAGCATTTACCGTATCCTTGCGCATTTATAATGAACGACCTATTATTTGGGCAGGCTTTTCATATAGCTCAGTTTATTACGTTAATGATGATACTGCCTGCGTTCTATCACATGCTTCATGTATATATAACCGAACATAAGAGGTGGAAATACTTCACCCTTGGATTTGCATTTATTTTTTTCTCCACCCTGGCGGCGCTGTTGAGGGGGATATATGAATTCACCACCTTCCGCACACTGGAGTGGAGTTGCATTGCTTTGGCGAGCATATTATTCGCTTATGCATGCTATCACAACTATTGCACATTATGCATCGCGGAAACCAGTGGGGGTGGGGAAGGTGGTTGAAGTAGTAACCCTCTCGAACATAGTCATAGTGTTAAAGTGTGTTTCAGTGATAGGTTTCCTCACGGCAATCCTAATAAGCTACAGATGCTATTACCGGACCAGGACGGGGTCGTATACCTGGCTCTACATACTGCTGGCCATGATGACTGCATTTATACTCTGTGCTGTTAGGCTGGTGAAGGAGTTCGTCTATGAATCCTATCTGCTGGAATTCATAAAAGTCGAGTTGATTCCTGTGTTCACAGTACTTCTGGTTGCTGCATCATTCACCATAAGGAGGGAG
>JAOZNG010000173.1 GCA_029933895.1 archaeon | reverse complement strand
AGATAGAGGAGGGGATACATCCATTACATAGGGAAGGTCAAGTAGGTAGTCAGTAATCGGGTTTTGTTTACCGCATTTTTTGTAGTTAGGGATTGAGGATGAGCCAGCATAGTATATTAAATCAGCGTGGCTTGTGAAGGTGTCATAAGCCCATCTTGGTTTGCTTTCTCTTTTCCATCTCAGATCCATTTTCTCAACATCATTTAAACCCACATCCACTTCCTCTGGTACGCATTCAATTCCTGTACATGGTGTAAGAGCATCATAATGTACAAGACGGGTGTTGTAGATTGGGTTACCTAAGTTTATTAGATGGGTGAAATAGCTGTCACAGTATGTTGCTATCTCTTGTCCATAATTCATGCATCCCCCGATGTAGATGTCGTCGCATATTGCCTCCCCAAGGTGGTTTACTTGAATGAATAAGTCATCTGTTTCCATATGTTCACATCTTTTGTGTTCTAGGTGTACGTCATAGGAGTGCTCTTTAATAAGCACAAAAGGCACCCACACAAGAGGACTCAAGCTATAGTATGCGATTACCACCCCAGAGCCTAAATCAACACCAAACTTGATTTTTCCTTCTCCCGTAGCTAACTGTGAGGGTTCGTATAGGAGTGAAGAAAAATCAACCACTATAGATGACGCAATGCCCCCATCTATGAATGTGTCCTTAAATATTTTTTTTAGGGCTGGGGAGACCACATAATCATCTATTGTTTCTTCTAGAAGTTCTTTACTGACTTCGTTGCCGTAGTCGTTGATGTAGTCGCCGTCTATGGTTATGTTGGATAGTTCGTTTCTACCTAGTTGTTTGTTTTCTCCCAGAGGTATTTTGTTGCTAGTGTGATCCGTATTTCATCTTCTTCACTTGGTTTAACGTGGGTGTGACCGTATCCCGTGGAGGTGATAGTGAATACTTTATTGTAGTATCCTGGTTGTGTTTCCCTGCAAGTGTAGTATAGGAGCCCTGATTGGTGGTAGAGTATCTCGTTTCCTTCACCGTCAACTGATCCATTTTCACATTCGTCTTGACAACCCGGGAGATAACAACCATACTCAAATTCCACATGACTTGATCTAGCAGTTAAACATGCATAACTGCGTTCATCCCAACCTTGCTCGGTACACTTGATGCCATCTCTTAAAACCTCATCGGTGAAATAAGCCCAAACAAAAAACTGACCAGAATGATTAACATTAAGAGTTAAATCCATTCCTTCGGCTTCTAAAGTATCAGTTGTAACAATTTCACCATCATATACAAGCATTAAATTAATATTGTGAGCTATATTGTTCCCTTTAGCATCTGTTACGAAAACGGTTATCTCTTCTGCTAAAGTTAATCCTGTTAGAGACAAGAGTGTTAATATTAAGGAAATCTTTTTAATCATGTAGCACCTCCTAAATTAACACAAACCTTTTTTCTGATATTTTCATCTGTTATATTGTTACAATATTCTTCATTTTTCCCGAAAAATCTTTTATTATCACTATAACAAGATTCTCGAGCATTTTCATTTTCAATCAGTTCACATATGTGTGGATCCTTCAATTCCAGACTAACACCTTTATAGCAGTGCCCCCGATAAAAACCACTCTCAATATTATCGCATATCGTATAATCTGTCTTTTCTCTTGCTAGTTTAGCATAGTACTCCCTCAATTCACTCTCGCTTGGTTGGTTGTAGTCGTATGCTTCTATTAATAGGAAGATGACTATCGCAGCGAAAGCGATGCGTTTACCTTTAGGTGTTTTAGCAGCGTACCCGCGCCTCCAGCCACTCCAAAAAACAGTTAACATAAACAAACTCAACACTTCACCACCCACACGCTCCAACGCATCACTATCCGACTGCATCAACAAAGCAACCAAACAAACAGGCAAAGCAATAAAGTAACCCCAATCCCGCCTCAACAAAACACCCACACCCGACACAATAAACAACGAATTAAGGACTATGACAGCGTTAGATCCGAGGAAAAACTCATCGAAAGGAGCGTTGAATAAAACAGGGAACACTAGATTAACTAATCCACGAAGTATAATGAGCACGCTGAAGAATTTCAAAGCAGGACCTATGTCCTTCTCTTCCTCCTTCGGTTTATTTTTTTCTTCACCCATTCAGCCAGCCACCTTATATGTATAATACTTTAGAGTATAAAAGACAAAGGAAAGGAGCTTACTTGAAGGATTCATTCGCGAATCATCGACTTACGTGTTGATAATAATCAGGGCAAACAGGGAGTAATTTAGAATCCATTTGATTTTCTTAATCTTTAACCCCTGATCCCGGAGAAATGTTCCACGTTATTCGAAACCAACAGGGGATTTAGTTAGAAGGCGGTAACGCCAATGAACAAGTCGCGGAAGTCTATTCCAGAGCCGCTCTTGCTTAAACCCCCCCAATTTATCCTGAACACTTACAGACTTTGAGCAGTAAATCCAGGATAGTGAATATACTTAATAGTTCATTGACGGAATGGATGTTTTTTCCAAGGTCGTCGGGATAAATACACCCCATAACATAATCCGAAAATCGTTAACACAGAAACATATCCCCTAATATTACCTGACTCAATCTATCTGAGAAATTCTATACAGTGCCTGTCAGATTCCTTCCGTAAGATGCTGATTAAGACATCGATGTCGACTAGGACTTCCATTCAACCCATCCCTTATCAACAACCTTCTCCCTGGATTCGATTACCACCTCCACCTCTCTGCGCTCCTCCAATCTCACTTTCCCTGCATCACACTGACTCCACCCTCTCTATCCCAGAAACATTCTTTTTGATAGCAGCTTCCACAAAGCCTTTCAGGGTTATCTGAGACATGGGACAGCCAGCACACGCCCCCCGTAATTTTACCTTAACGACCCCTCCATCCACAGCTATTAACTCAATATCCCCTCCATCAGCCTGCAATGCCGGTCTTATCCCCTCTACAACCTTCCCCACCCTTTCTTTTGTGTCCATCTTCCTAAATTAGAATCCAGTAATCATCTATGAAGCATTCACTAAAAATGACCAGATCCCAGGCAACAGTACTAAATGCTAAAAAGCTCATGGTTGTATTGTATTTCCATTTTTTGAGATATATCAGTGATTTCCATTAACCCGCAAGGATTAAATACTTCCTGTTCCTTATTGTTTATTGAGGTGTTTGTTCATGGAATTTAACATACAAATCGAGGGAAGAC
>JAOZNG010000172.1 GCA_029933895.1 archaeon | reverse complement strand
CATGTGATAAAACAATTATCTGAGAGTAATTGTACTGCATTATGTGGACTATATATGATCTATCCAATTCTTCACCTAAGTGCACCCTGAACGTCCAGTCTGGTGATATGTATCCCGTGAAGTCTGCCTCATACTCTCTTGTCTCCTCCCCTGTTGTCTTGTTCTCTCCCAGAACGCATTGACCCATCACCCAGTTGTAGTCTGCATCTATCACCTGCAATGCTCCAGTAGATGGATACGTTAACACTATCTCGTACTCATCGTCTTGGTCTATGTCATAAACCCTGTAGTCCCCGATATCCATCAACTCATCAAGCCAGTATTGGTTTTTCAGGTAATCACAGCCCAGAAAGAAACCCTTGATTCCCTCCAGTTTATTATCCATCACCAGCAGATAGGGTCCTGAGCCGAAAACTATTTCTTTACCGCTTATATATTTGAACACGTCCACTACCTCAAGGTTTTCTATGATGTATTCGCCTTCAAGCTTGCATTCACTGAAGTTTAGGTTGTTGAGGTTTACTGTGTTCATGAGTTCCCCTTTGGTGTCATAGACTGATACAATGGGGTTATATTCCTTCCCTGTCCTGAACTGCATCCTCACTTTGTGGCATAAAAGGTCCCCGCACTGCCATCGGTTAACTCTATAACATCCCGGACCAATCCAGGCTGTCTGGTCCTCATCAGGGTAGTCCGGGTCACGGACTGATAAACCATCTGCTAGAAAAATACAGTGTCTTTTTTCAGGGTAGCCAAACGTCCCGTTACAGGTTTTATCGCTTGAGTTACAACACTCTGGCGTATTAGCCCACTCAACACAGCAGTCTTCAAATAAGATCTTATTTCCGAAATAGCTTTTTATCTCCGGTGCGCATGCATCATTATTCTGGCAGGTTTCAATATCATCACCTAGTTTTGTGACATCCAGCTCGTATTTCTTATTATCTGACTGATCTATAACCTCCTTTACGTTAGGAAGGCAACTGTATTCGTATGAAGTGGCTGGGAGCCTCTGTCTATAGTATTCAAGCTCGCTTCCTCCAGAAGCCACGATAATGTTTCTCTCCCACTCATTTCCCAGGTTTTCCACTATTATCTCCCTGACCCAGCCTTCAGCGTCAAAGAATTTAGTGATTTCCCCGTCATCAATCAGATAAATCCATCCCTGATTGACTGTGACCCTGTATACAATCTTTTCGCTGAAACCCACGTCTGTTTTATTGATGTCCAGATAGCTGGCGTTCACATCTCTTGTTTCAATATAGCTGACACCAACAAGAATCTCATCCACTCCATCGTAGTCTATGTCACCTGATGCTATGGCTGAAACAGAACCCTCTCCATCAAGCGCATATTCCTCTATCACGTTCCCTTCACTGTCAAGGATATATATCTCCTTGCCGGCGCCTACCACCACACTGCTTTGGTTCTCTATTGTGGAGAACCCAACCGAGCGGATGTTCTCGTCTGCCGTGAAACTCCATTTATCTATCAGGTTATCGGCTGCGTTACTTAACCCTACCACATAAATCAATAACAAAATCAGGAAAGCCTTTTTTTTTGCGATTACATGAGTTTTCATTTTTAAATCATAAATATTTAGTTATACCACCTATTAATATGTTTTATGGTGTTACCGTAATGGTTGATTCTATAGAGGCTCCGTGGAGCAGGGAAGCAGGTGCGGTGGTAGATGAACTGGACAGCAACGAACAAGGCCTTAACAGTCAGGAGGCGGAGGGAAGACTGGGGAAATACGGGAGAAACGAGATAAAAGAGATTAAGTCAAGAGGCGCGCTGGATATGCTAGCCGACCAGTTCAGGGATTTCCTGGTTGTTATACTGATTTTCGCCGCTCTTGTCTCTGCATTCATAGGCTTCGCCGAGAACTCATCTGATGAGCTTGTGGAGGCGGGCGCAATACTTGTGGTCATAGCTTTTATTGTGCTAGTGGGATTCATTCAGGAATACCGGGCGGAGAAAGAGATGGATGCTCTGAAGAGTATGATCTCTCCCATGGCCCTGGTTGTCAGAGACGGCGGGGTTATGGAGGTAGACGCCCGGGAGCTGGTTCCAGGGGATATCATAAAACTTGAGGCAGGTGACAGGATTCCAGCTGATGCCAGAGTTATTGATGCCATAAACCTGAAGGTGGATGAGGCAGTCCTAACAGGGGAATCCATGCCCGTGAACAAAAGCCATGAAGTGGTCGGGGTAGACACCCCCCTAGCTGACAGGAGAAACATGGTCTACATGGCTACCTCAGCAACATACGGTAAAGCCACCGCTGTTGTATCAGCCACCGGCATGTCCACTGAATTAGGTAAAATAGCTACCAGAATCCAGGAGATAGAGAAGGAGAAAACACCGTTGCAGAAGAGGCTTGACGTTGCTGGTGAACAGATCGGTTTAATCGTCCTAGTCCTCTGTGCCATAATCTTCTTCACCGGATTGTTGAATGGCGTAAACATCATAACCATCTTCCTCACAGCGGTTTCCCTGGCTGTTGCCGCAGTCCCTGAGGGGTTGCCTGCGGTTGTGACGGTAACGCTTGCGAGGGGTATGAGACAGATGGTTAAACACAACGTCTTGGTCCGGAAGCTTACTGCTGTGGAGACCCTAGGCGCTACCACAGTAATATGCAGCGACAAAACAGGCACATTGACTAGGAACGAGATGATGGTCCGGAGGCTTTATTCTGGAGGCGACATATTTGAGGTCTCAGGTGAAGGCTATGCTCCTGAGGGGGTTTTCAGTCTTGAGGGGGAAGAGATAGACCCCATGGATTGGGGGCTGGGTTTACTTCTAAGGATTGGCGCATTATGCAATAATGCCTCCCTCAGCGAAACAGGGGATGGGTGGAGGATTACAGGGGACCCTACAGAAGCCTGTCTACTGGTTTCAGCCGAGAAGGCAGGTCTCGGCCTGAATGATTTAAGAAAAGAGTACCCTCGTGTCCATGAAACACCATTCACCTCAGAGAGGAAGAGGATGGCTACAGTACACGAGAAGCCTGAGGGCGGGAGGGTCGTCTACGTTAAGGGCGCTCCTGGCATAATACTCGGCCTATGCAGTCACTTTATGAAAAAAGAGGGAACAGCAGAACTTGATGCATGCTCCAGAGACGAAATACTTAAGGTATCGGATTCCTTTGCCAGGGACGCTTTAAGGGTTCTTGGCTGCGCCTTCAGGGAGCTGGATGAG
>JAOZNG010000021.1 GCA_029933895.1 archaeon | reverse complement strand
TCCTTTTCCTAACTGTTTAAAAATGGGTGGAAGTTATAGATAGTTTGGCCGGAAAATAAAATATAAATACCCCTAATCATATCTATCCTCGGTGGTCGAATGGTTGCCTGCGGTAAGCGTATACTGATACTTTTTTTAGCCGCATTGGTCATTACAGAAAGCATGATTATCGCGATAGATTCGAAGAGCTACAAACAACTAGGACGTCTCTTTTCCAAAATTACTCCCTCAGCTACAGAATATTTAATAAACACCGAATCGCAAAACTTCTCAAGGACCCCAGTCTTATTGGAGATTAACAATACGCATTATAGTTTTATAGACGGTGGGGCAATATATACTAACTTTGCTGCCGAGGGAAAGTATCTATTTGTTGGATATGTCTGGAAAAACGGAAGCAGTCTTCAAGTTAATCTTCTAGCCTCAGAAGATTTTGGCAGAACCTGGCATAAATCCATTGATGTGTGGAAAAGCCCTTATTCATTAGTTAATGCGAATGTATATCTTTATATCTGGAATAATAATTTATTTGTCTTTATCCGCACCACAGGAAACTCCTTTAGCTTGTATCGTGTATTAGAAAAGCACACACAGATATCACAATGGAAAAATCTTTCTACAATATCACCTACTACCATAGTCTACTCTTATGCAGCAGGTTTCGATATAGCCCATGATGACAACTACCTATACTTGGGTGTGGTATTATCTAGTTATATAGAGGGAAGGCTATATCGCTATGATGGAACTACCTGGAGGTCGATGGGCATTGTGGTATCTTCAGGTTATTGTTCTACCATGGCTATCACCGTGGCAGGAACTGCTACAAATCCCCGACTTCTTTATTTTTATGCAAGGCATTATGTTTCTGGTAGCCCCTCTGATGGGTATGTTAGAGTGAAAGTTTCGACAAATGGTGGTGCTAGTTGGGGTAGTCCTAGAGTGATAATGAACACATACAGAGATTACACATTTATGCGTGCTTTAAATGTAAATGGAACCGTTCTGCTATTTGCGAACAGATGGAGTAATGATGATATTTCCATGGTGAGATCCACAAACAATGGCCAGTCATGGTCTCAGGAGTTTTTTCTTGTGAGAAATAGAGGTTCCAATTCTCTAGGAACGGGTTCATACACATTTGCTGCAGGCTATATACATAACACGAGCACTGTTCTCCTGGCTTATGAAGGATCTGATAATAAAATAAAATATATTTATAGTACCGATTTGGGAGCCCATTGGACATCTGAAAACAACCCAGTAATCGCAGAAAACGGGTCCTCATATGACCCTGCCCTTTCTACAGATCTCGGACTGTTAGCCTATATGTGCCCAACATCAAATACCGCTAGCAGTATTATGAAGGTTAGGTTAATAGGGCCTGTGGAGATTAAGAATATAAACATTTCTCCTGATTATCGGGCACTGAACATATCTTGGAATTCGACATTACATAGAGAGAACGGTGAGTATGCAGTATTCAGAGGAAATAATTCTACAACATTTCTCTATTTGAGTACAGTGAAAAATAGAACGTGGTATGAAGATGCAGGGATCTTAGGAAGAAAGTATTATTTTATTGTGGGGTTAAACCCTGAAAAAAGAAGACTAGTATTTTCTGAAGTTTCTTCAGGCACACCATCCCTCCTGCCCATGGTCAAAAACATTTCTCTTGATATTGGTTATTTCTACATCAACATTTCTTGGTCCCCCGTCACATTAGAAAATTATACTCTTCTAAATTATGTAGTTTATAGAGGTCTGGCCAAAGATGTACTAAAAGTATATGCCAAGACGGGAAATAATACGTGGTTTAATGACACATTTACAAGATTTGATGACAACACTTATTATTACGCAGTCACATATGAAATAAATGCATCACTGAAACCCCTCTTTTCCGAAATAGTGAGCGGGTCTCCAAAGATGCCCCCCCCAGTAAAAATAGACAAGATTAAAAGTGGTTACTTTTATACAAATATATCCTGGCTTCCACTACCGTCTGAAATCATTACGAATTTCAATTTACTTTATTACAAATTATATGCTAAGCCAGTTAAGACAAAACCAATGAGAATAATATGTAATGGCACGGGGATAGACGTAAATGATAATTATGCCTCCTCAGGCGATCAATTATTTTTGCAAGAAGGTGACGGACTAATCTACCGATTCAAAAATGATAGAATGTCGGACACTATTTCTTTAAAAAGCGATGATTATATCGTTTTTCGGATTTTAAACCATGGAGACGAAAGGATTAATATCAGTCTGGAAGCATGTCCACCCATAGGGAGAACTGCAATAATGGATATTAGGGTGTATGGAGGAAACAACACAAATCCAGACACTCTTATTGTTGAATCGCAGCACTTTGTTATATCTGAAAACTCCATTTTGACGTGGCCTTCGTTGTATATACCCTCTGACAACTACTATATCAAGTTTCATTTTCTTTCTATGAATATCAATATAGCGTTTGATTCATACATTGTGGAATATGAGGGCACCCAACCTGAAAATATGACTCTTTTATGGTATGGAAATAAAACGTGGTTCAACCACACACAATTTAACTTTAACGCCACTGAAAACTATTACGCTGTCAGTTACGCGCTTCAAAATTATGGTGAAAGCTTCTTATCAGAATATGTTAACGGGACTCCACAAATCCCCCCACCTGTGAATAATGTCTCTTCCAATAAGGGATTATTCTCCGTAAACGTCTCGTGGACTAAGATTCTACCTTCAATACAGAAACAATATGAGTTGAAGAGTTATAATGTGTATAGAGCGATAAAGAACATTCAAACCTATTATTGTGAAGGAACAGGCATAGACTCCTATGTAAATTATTGTTCTTCTGGTGACGATCGTTATCTTAGAAAAGGTGATGGACAGATAGAATCTTTCAAAAGCTCTTTGGGCGATCTCATCTCACTATCAGCAAAGGGGGATTATGTTATTTTCAATATTTCCGGACATAAAAATGAATTATGCAGCCTTAGAATGTTTGCCTATACCCCCGCTACTGTGTCGAAAACCATCAAGTACATCTCATTATACGGAGGGGATTCTCTCCCCGACTTGACCCTTATTCGTTATGGAAAATATTTTGTCATTAATAGTACTGGTAGCCTTATAGATTGGTGTGATATATACATTCCATCAGAGAAATATTATTTAAAGGTCGAAATTAACTTCACTCCAAATTCGGACCACATAGCTTTTGACAATTATACCATATCCTTTGACACTACATTTGAGGTTATAAATAGAACAAAGAGTCGGACATATTACGTAGACACCTCTACAAAATTAAAAACGTTTGAGAATATAGAATGTTATTATTACCTAACATATAATCTTGTAAATATAACAGGAGAATCGCACCCTTCAAGGATGGCAATAGAGAGACCTGAGGTTACACCTGGGATTACTGATCTGTATGCCACTGATGGGGATTACAACGTGACTCTCTTTTGGAAGGCTCCCAGCGTGCCCATTCTTAAAAATAATATCTCTAATTTTGTCATATACAGAGGTCTAAATGCAAGCAATCTACTGAAATATGTAACTGTAGCAGGCAATAAATCCCGGTTCACAGACACGTTCTCGGTCGGTGAAAAACGGAAAAAATACTATTATGCAGTCTCCTATGTACTTAGAGATTATGGGGGCGAAAGTGCATTATCTCCAATTGTTTTTGGCACACCCAACACGGCTCCAAGTGTAGTTAGAAACCTTACGGCAGTTTCAGGAAGTGGTGGAATTCTACTCTCATGGGAACAGCCTTTGGATGATGGGGGATATCCTATACAAGGCTATATTATATTTAGAGGTGAACATGTATCTAATCTGGAGTTTTACGTAAACGTTAGTAATAAAACAAATCAGTTCCTAGATACTAATATTACTATGGGGAAATTTTATTATTATGCAATTGCAGCCCAGAATAGACTTGGATTGGGGCCGCTATCCGAGATCGCCGTATCTAAAGGCGCATTACCGCCTTCACCCCCAATGGGATTTGCGGCTATTTCAGAGGTTGCCAGAGTCAGATTGGTCTGGGAGCAACCCTTGTACCTTTATGGTACCCTAGTGCTTGAATATAGATTATATAGGGGAAACTCCCCCGAAAATCTCACGCTATATGCTGTTTTAAACAGTAATGAAAGAACGTTTATAGACTACCTCAATGACTCAATGATTTACTTTTATGGAATCACTGCCGTTTCAGTGTACGGTGAAAGCGAAATGGCAGGTCCAATTAAAGGAATGCCACTCTTGTTACCTGGTAGAATTGAGGGAATGAGAATAATTGAGGGTAATGGATATGTTGAACTTCATTGGAAGCCTTTGGAGCTTAATTATTCTAACGAAGTATTGGGATATAGAATTTACAAAGGTGTTACTAACACGTCCTTTACGCTGTTGACTGAATTATCTTCCTCAACAAGCTTCTATAGAGATTCCGATGTGAAAAATGGTGAGGTGTATTATTACAGGATAGCGGCTTTCAACATAGCTGGAGAGGGTCCGTCTTCTGCAATATTGGTTGCTTCACCCGGAACTGTCCCTGGAAAAATAACAAGGATATCTATTGAAGGAAGACTGCATTCAATATACCTTACATGGGAGTTGCCGTCAGATAATGGTGGAAGAGAGATTATAGGATATAACATATACAGGGGAAAAAGTGTCTATTCAGTATCGCTATATAAAACTGTAGATGCTAAAACACGCGAAATAATTGATACCAACTTGTTAGGTGGGGTGAAGTTTTATTATAGAATAAGTGCATTAAATGAGTTTGGTGAAAGTGCATTATCTCATCCCGTGAACGCAACTTCTTATGGTGAACCCGGGGGTGTGAAAAACATTGATATAAAAAGTGGCTTGGATTCGATCAGAATATCATGGAAGTCGCCGGAGGAAGATGGGGGGTCCCCGATAATAAAATACAGAGTGTACTGGAGAAGCGAGGACGAGGACATATGGAGCGTGGAAGAAACAGAAAAAACTGAGTATGAGTTGCTGGACCTCACGCCTGGTAAATTCTATTGCCTCAAAGTAGCTGCAGTGAATCTATACAGCGAGGGTGTTAGCGTAGAGTTGGAACCTGTTCCTGTGGGGACAGTTCCTACTGTGCCAAGAGATTTATTTATTGTTTATGAGAATAATTCTATCTTTCTTAGTTGGAAGGAACCTGAACGAATCTATTTTGAAATAATTGAATATAGGGTGTACTTTGGCACTGACAAAGAAAAATTGATGTTCTATAAAATTGTGACAGGTGAACAAAAAACTTGTGAGATAACAGAGATTCTTTATGGTGAGACATATTATGTCACAGTGTCAGCGTCTAATCTCTTTGGAGAAGGAAGGAAAGCCCCCATACAGAGTTGTACGCCTCTTGAACCTCCTGGAGCTGTTGGACGAATATGGGTTGACAAAGTTGAAGAAAGTATGGTTGTTATAAAATGGTATCCACCCAAATCAGATGGCGGAACTAGTATAACAGGCTACAGGATTTACAGAGGAGAAGTAGCAGGGGAGGAAAAGTATTGGGCCACGGTTAAGGATGTTTTAGAGTATAATGACGAAAGTGTGGAAAATGGTAAAGCCTATTATTACCGTATCAGCGCGGTAAATGATATGGGAGAGGGTCCGCTCAGCTATCGAGTGAAAGCAGTGCCCATGGGCTATCCTTCTGTCCCTGTAAAAGTTCATGCGATAGTTAAAAGCGATCATGTGATTCTTTTATGGGATGAGCCTGTGAATAATGGCGGAGGAGAAATAATTGGTTATGCTGTCTATCGAGGAAAGATAGGAGAAAGGATGAGGCTAATTGCACGAGTAGATGGAGAAGTTAGAGGTTATGAAGACAGATGCATGACACCGGGTAACAGATATGTTTATAGAGTAGCCGCCATAAATGTAAAAGGTGAGGGTGAACCTGAGGATGTTGTTGTAGAAGTGCCAGGGAGGGTGGGTGTGAGTATCCTTCTTGGATTTATTGGTTTTGTGATACCTTTCGGCATAGTATTCTATCTCGCCTTTTTAGCACCAAAACGGGCTGAAAGAAAGAAACATGAAGAAGGAATAATGAAAATTCCAGAGGCTCCATCACCAGAGCAACCGCAACTACCTGCTCCTGAACTCCAGCCGAGACTGGCATTACCCCCGCAGACACCAGTAGCGCCGGTAAAAATCCAGGCCCCAGTGCCACCACCTGTGGCTACTCCAGAGATTTTATATTATAGACCACCGGGCCAGGAAGCTGCTCCTACTCAGGAGGATAAAACCGTGAAAAGTTCTGGTAACGAAGGTAATGAGTTGGACCATTCAGAATGATGTGTCATAAACTGTTTGGAAGCGAGTCAGGGGAATTCTCTTCATCCTCCTCCTTTGGTTCGACGGATTTTTCTATCGTTCCTTTTGTTTGAATAGCGCCAATTGCAGTGGGGTCCTCCTCTTTCTTCTCAATCTTGCTTTCATCCTTTAGAATATTAGTCTCTGTAGTTTCGACACTTTTCTCTTCTTCAGAGGACTCTTTTTTTATTTCGGTCATGGGAGATATTGTTTCTTCATTCTGAGTCTTTTCTACATGCTTTGGAGCAGAGTCACTTGAGGGCTGGGGCTGGGCAACACTTTCGGAAGGTGAAGGAGTTTCTTCTTTTTGTGAAGAACCCACAAGTTGTTGTTTCTTAGATTCCTCTTCAGGCATCTCTTTTTTAGACCTCAGAAATAGTATAAGCATAATTAATCCTATCAGGAATGGAATTATAAAAGCAAGAAGATATAAAATTGAGGTTTTCAAAATAGGTTTCTCTGAGGGCAATTTTTCCCGGATGCTAATTGTTAACTGGGTTGAGTTGGTTAGGTTTTCTTTGTCTCTAACGGTAAGGGTTATGAGATGATCACCTGGTGGGAGCGTGACTTTTATTACCTCCCCATAAACTATTATGCCCGATATGTTGGATTCCCAAATAAAAGTTAATTCGTCGCCCCATGGAATATCCGGATCAGTAGCATTCCCTTTAAGTGTAATTTCTTTCATCCCAATTATGTATAATTGAGGTGGCTCTACTATAATAGTGGGTTTTAGAGGTTTATCGTTCTTGTTTATTATGTTTATAGTCAGGGAATCATGAAAGGTGTAATTGCTATCCTGTATTAGAAAAGGTACATTGTATGTGCCGATCATACTATTATCCGGTTTTAATTTAAAGCTCCCGTTTGGATATGATACGAAGTTGATACCCTTGTGGATGTTTGGAATTACATCTATTAACCATTCTACACTAACGGGTTCCCCGTCCTTTAAATCACCTGCGTCTATTTTGACAAAAACCCATTCATCCTGAAGAACTGAAATGTTACCCGGGGAGATCCAGGTTGGGGGATCATTTACAGGTAGCACAATCACAGGTATGATGATGCTTATGTTGCTAGTACCGTCAGAGACTGCAATTTCAATCTCTCCAGTTCCATGAAAATCCATCGATGGAACAATATACATCTCCGAGTTTATTATGCTTATGTTAATATTACTTGTTGCTTTAAATTCAAAAGTTAAATTGTCTCCATCTTTATCTCTAAACCATTTGATATAATTATATGGTCCGCCCTGACTATCTTCATTTATAATTATGCTCGTTGGGAGGGTCTCGTTGGGCTCAGGAGCAGAATTTTTAACTATCAGTTCCGCTGAAACTCTTTTACTCTCATCTAGTCCGTCCCATGTGGATACTTCTATTCTCCATGTTTCTTCTTTTTTTATTATCCCTTCCGACAAAGAGGCCGAAAGACTTGTAGAGTTAAGTATTGAAAGGTATAGTTCTTCGCCTCTAAAAAATAGATAGTTATATGTAAGATTATTTTCGGGGGTTTCTAAATCTGAACCTGGTGTTGTAATAACAACATTGATGGGATCGCCGGTTAATAATGTGGCTGGAAAAATAGAAAATGTTGGAGGCGTAGGTGGGTTGTTAAGAACGTTTATATCAAATGGCAGGCTTTCGTTTGACACATTTCCGGTGCTATCTCTCAATAGAACCCCAACCTTATATGTCCCTATGGGGGCGTTATACGTCGGTAGAAATATAAGATGCAGTATGGACGGATTGGGATCTCTATAAAACGAAATAAACTTGAGGAGTTCTAATTTCTGTGAAGGACCCACTATATATGGGGTTATGTTTATATAGCATTCTTTGTCTTCCCTATCTTCAATTGATAAAGTGATGTTGATTAAATCTCCACGATATAATGAGGTGGAAGAGACATCTGACATTATAATCTTTGGAGGCATAGAAAACTCCAGAGAAAGATAGTTTATAGTAAATGGGACCGAAGCATCGATAGCTATGAAAACCATTTTGATATATATTAAAGGAAAGCTCTCTGGGACATATTTGATATGTCTCCCCCCCCATGTCGTAAAGGATAGATCTAACGATGAATTCACTACGTCGGATTCATTTTGTGTATATGAAGTAATAGGTTTTAGATAAGGATCTAGGATCTCTACTTTTAAGTATCGTTCTTCTGAAAGATGTTCGCCATAAAACCCTAAAACATCTGGCCATGTATTATTTATATCTCTATATATTGGGCCAACTATAGCGAAGCCACTATTCTGATTAGCTGGTAATGTTATTCCAGATGGTGTGATTACACAGTTTTCCAAAGATTTAATATGTGAGGTTATTTTGAACCGCTCTTTTACGGGATAAGATACTGTAAAATTAATCGCAAAAGAATAAAGTCTCGGTCTATCTAAGGGGTTTCTCCTCATAAGTATTTCTGCGATGATTCCATCCTGACAACCCAATCCAGCAGCCCATGTACCATTAAAAATACCAACATGGTCAAAATAAATTCCGTCAAGATGTCCTGAGGGTAGACTAGTTACGTTAATGAAGCCTTCCTTAGGGAATAGTTGGGTCATCCCATCCTTTGCTATGATGCGAAGGAAAATCCCCCCACCATGGTCAAAGCCACTATATGAAAAGCCATAATCATTCCAGGAGGATAGGGCGATGGGAGAAAGTTGGGTGGTTCTAAAGGTAAACTCTGTAGCTAAATAGATAGTTTTCATAATGTGTAATTCACTGCTATTTCTAACAAACAAGAAATAATTGCCAGAATCGCTGAAGCCCGGACATTGTGAAGGAAAGTTTTTGAAATCTATGAATCTTCTAAATGTCTTGCCATTGTCACTAGACGTAATAACATCAATCTCTCTAGAGTGGTTCTCATATGCAATAAAAAGTATATCTTCCTTTTCATTGAATGAGATAACTGTCTCTCGGGGATCTCTATCCTCTCCTACATCACCCCCCTGGACATATGTGGCTATCACTTTTAAGGGGCTCCAAGTTGTAAGGTTATCGGAGGAAGCGTAAAATATTTCGCCACCTCGTAAACTACTGGCGGCAAGATGAATCTTGCCATTATGTTTTGCAACAACTATGTGATGGAAGCTATCTGGGTGGGAGAACAAAGGAGTTGCCGTGTCCCAATGAAACCCATCTAACGTTTTGGATACGTAGATGGTATTAGCCGGATAGTACTGATAGAAGAAATATAGGGTCTCAACTTCTGAAATGTTTAATACTATTGGAAAGAAGTTACTGATGAATGTGGAGGTCGCTACATAATATGCCCTACTCCATTCTCCATCGTGGTAGATTCTGTACATGCAGTCCATATAACTGCTTCGGCCCCAGAAAAGGAAAAGAGTCTGATTGAAAGTTATGAATTTGGTGTTGTGTATGTAACCATTAGAATCAATATTAATTACCGAGGCATTTGTGATCTCCCACCACATGTCATATTGTATTATCTTGACAAGAAGCTCTTTATCTGCCGGTGAGATACCATAGGTATTGACAATGGAGTAGAAAAGGAGCTCTCCATAGATATATATCTCCACAATAGCGCTTATGGAACTGGCACCCTCCCATACTTTTGCGGGTGTATACCAGTCAGTGCCGTTATTGTCAGAGCATGTTAGCCAAGCGATAGGATATGGATTATTTGTTACGTATGCTAAGAACAGCCTCCCATTGTGCTCTATCAACGTTTTCCGAGCATTAAGCCGGTGTGTGGATTCGAAAGATGCTTGTAGGGAGCTCACTGGAAGGAACGTCTTTAATGGCGGTTCAAAGTAATTATCTCTTTTCAACAGTTCGTGATCTGGAGCGATACTAGTGTCTTCTGGAAGGAATCTATAAACCGTTTGAATACTGGACGATGAAAAGTCCTGAGAAGTGAGGTTCTGCGAAGTTTCTGAACCCATGATAGAACCGATATCAGGCTTCCTCACGTTGAGATTTGCCGGGCTTAATTTCCCGATGAATAATAAGTTAAGCACCAGAAAGACAATCAACAACCTTGTTGAGCATCTTGCTACCATGGTTTGGATATATAACATACGCCCTCATAAACTTTTCTATTTCTGCTATTCGCAGATGACATACTTATTAACCACGGCTTCATTAGTGGGAGGTGAGGTTGTTCTTTAGCCTAATAGTGTTAATAAATCTGACGGTCTTCTTTCATAAGAGCTAGAAGATCTGCAAAAGAATGTTCTAAATCCTCAAGCAATCCTTAAAAAACCGCTCCTGTCTCTTAATGCTTGATAGTCCTACGGTATAACTCCTCAAGTTTACTTATATGCGTGTCCATTAGGAAATTTTTTCTATTAATTTTGAAGTGTAATAGATTCTCTATCATTCCACATAAAGATTTGTAATCCTTCAAAAGTTCTTTTTGAAATATCTTTCCAACTTTATTCTTGGTTATAAAATCTTCAAGAGCCTTTGAGGGCGCGGATAGGACGGGGATACCGGCTGCGAGATAGTCAAAGAGTTTATTTGGTAAGATTGACTGGATATGCTCAGGATCTGTATGTGGGAAGAACGGTATTAATCCTATATCACTTTTAGCTATTTCATATGTAAGTTGCCTTAAAGGGAACTTGCCTTCATAGATGAAATTCTGATTTGTTTTTGACATCTTTTTATAAATGGACAAGGCTTCAGGCGTACCCCCACCGTATATGTGAAGCACCATGTCGTCGTGTGCAAAAAATTTAAGGATGGATAAGATATCTCTATAGCCCGTAAGTGATAAGAAACCTACATATGCAATGTGTATTTTTCCATCCGCTTTAGAATGCTTTTTAGGCCATTTCTTTGGAAGGAACATGCTGGGCAGATAGTTATATAGAACTATGTACTCATTGACGTTATATCCTTTTTTGGTCAGGGCACAGTCTCTCATATATTCTGATGTAAATACAGTTCCATCAGAGCTTTCAAATGCCTTTTTTTCGTTAGCTTTCAATCTATTCATAATCAATTTACCTGCGAATGACTTTATAAACATCATTTCTCTCAATCTGGGAGGTATATAATTCTTTAGATGGGTTTCTAGAGAGAACAAAGTGGTCATGTCGCGTACGTCATATATTACGGGCTTATATGTATATTCTTTTGCGGCTATTGTGAGGGTATCAAAATTTGAGTAGGTATGTATGACATCATAATCTTCAATACTCATATTTTTGAAAAACTTTTTGAATTTAAATGGGAATAATAGCTCATAATGTTCAAGTCTTCTGTGGCTCTTAGGTATTTCGTATATACTTTCAAATGCATATTTGATTTCGGTATGGCTCACACTATTGCCTATTCCCCAGTATGCTAGTTCAGTTTTATGCCCTTTCTTCCGAAGAGCTGTCATCTCTCGTATGACTCTGCTGGTTAGAGAAGGAGTGACACATAGGATGCGCACCATGAAAGAATCTTAAACATCTAGACTATTTATAGGTTTCTCAGCTTTTGAAGACATCAGCAGGTTAAAAAGTCAATAACTTATCCTTTTAAAGCTATAACATGAAGGTAGCTATTTTTGGTCTGTGTTGTGAGATTGAAATTGTATTGGCTGTGGGCATCCTCGCCTTCGCCATAAGGTTTCTGAGGAAGTTTTTTTGGAAGGATCCCCACCTGGAATAGAATAATAAGAAATGATGCTGGTTATATTTACTCCCCTTAAATCAATCTACTGCTTCTAGTACGACCTCAATAAGCTCTTCTTTAGCACCGCAATCTATCGGTCCGATGACCTTAGCTATTCTTACCTTTGTGCCTTTCAAATACGAATTACAACACACCAGATACTTATCATCCCCCGGGGGGAGTGGAGGTG
>JAOZNG010000171.1 GCA_029933895.1 archaeon | reverse complement strand
ATAAGAAAATGAAAAAATGGATCGGTCTATTGTTTGTGAGCCTGCTTTTGGGAACGTTATGGATAGGGGTTATAACGGCCAACACAGAGGCAACCGGGGGCTCATCAACCTCATACACCTTCTACGTCAATGTGATTTACGACGATACCCAGTTGCCTGCCAGTAACGTTGAGGTGATACTAGAAGATACTACTACCGGCTCATCTTGCTCCAAATGGACAGATAGTGCCGGACAAGTTTCTTTTAACCCAACTTTGGACCTCTCCTCTTACAGCACGGGCGACGAACTTAAAATCTATACACCCGAACCGCCGGACTCGTACGAAGGAAGCCTAATAATTATTAAAGGGAGCTCTGTCTGGGATGGACATATCTTCACTTTCCCTCTGTGGCCCTGGCCTTCAACCGGGCAGAAATACTGTGTAGGATATATGAACCTTGTTGACGGCACCACGAGGATCACTCAAAACCAGCCTCAGACCATATACCTTAGCGCAGGAACGCCGATATACTTTACAGCCGTAGGAGCCACAAGCATGAGCTCTGCACCAGGAGGTTATTCCAACGCAGATTATGTAAGTGTTACTTACAGGCTCTTCATGTACCGCACTTTGACTGGCCAACAGGTGGGTACCACTCAAAGTTCATGTAACGTAGATATTCCTGGTAAAGGAACGCCAGTAGAACTAAGTCTAAGCATTTCGCTCCCGGGAAAATATTACTTCGTATTAAAAATAGAATTCAGATATTTTGATGAGAATAATCAGCCGATCGGCGGTCAATTTTCTGGCAGTATGACAACATTGTACTGGACAGTAATGTGAAGAGGTAGTAAAGCAACTAAAAAGGAAGCTATAATCTTCTCTCTCTTTTTATTTTTTAATCTTTCCTAGACCTCACACATAAGTTTTATTAAACGCACACGGAAGGCTACACCCCAAAAATTATTTCTCAAGTCAGTATCCTCAAAACAGAAGAAGCAAACCTTTATATAGCGCCTCTCCCATTATGCTCATGGTGGTCTTATGACGAGGACAGCAATAAGGACCACATATCTCATATGCTTTTTCGTAGCAATGGTTCTAGCCGTACCATCAAGCTCCCATCCTATTTTGTTTGACGAGCATCACTCCAGCCGATTCTTGGCACAGCATCACAGGGCCGGCTTGGATTCATCTTATCTCTACAACCTCTCGTACACACAGATCCATGGATCTCCATACCCAATCCAGTTCAACTATAGTATACCCTTTTCGGACCATTTCACAATCCCATTGGGTTATAACTCCGATCTCTATTATGGTTACGAAGCTACAGACTCTATAATAAAATTCGGATACATAAACCGAGACAGTAAACTTGACATGATCATCTCCATGGTGAATACAACCTTCAAAGGATGTAACCGTGCTTTCGTCATTTATGTATACTACAACATTTTCTTCAGGGAGCCGGGCTACACCGTTACTGAGTCCAATTATGATATGGTTATTCTGGGACCAAAGAACGTAACATTACCGTACATTGTTATATACCGTCAGTTTCCTGATAGCAGCACGTGCGAGCATTATGGGCCAGATTACTTTTTTGCTACAAATCTGTTGAAACTTGATGATATAAACAATGATGGATACGATGACATAGTTGTTCTCCATTTCACGAATTCAACCACCAGCTCAAGAACTTATTTGGATCCTCTTAGCAACAATTTCTTCCAGACTTCATATCCGCTGTACAGAGATGGTGTGATCTCTATCTTGTATGGGGGACAAACAGGTGCGGAGAAAACCATATACATCGACAGGAACGAACACGGCTCTCACCCAAACATCCAGATAGAAAACCTTCCATCGTCCTTTTACGGCTGCAAAATCAACATTGCGGACACCGAGGGCGATCATATCCCAGAACTAATATACTTCTGGTACTGGATGAACTATACACACATCGGAAACGACACCTATTATGTCTCAAATATGACGGTGTACGCGGATGTTATAAATATAACGATGTCTGATGGGATATATGCATACGACAGCATCCATTACGGTAGAATCTTTTTGAATGTCATAAACACTGCAGTACATGATAACCTTGAGCTCCCTTTTTTCATATGCTATCCCCCCCTGATAACAATCGCTAATCTGAATTCATTAAAAAAAGATGACATACTGATAACAACATTCTCTCCCCCTTTTGACCTCTCTTCTGTTAAAGTGTATGGTATTTATGATTATACAATAGACAGGGGAAGAATAAATCTTACTAGAGGTTACAACTTTTGTATAACCACCTTTTATGCAATAGTCACATCCACCATCAGGTTTAATGACGACCTTTATGATGATCTCCTTTTTGCACATGAAATATTTATAACTGACCCTGCAGAGTTGTATTCAGGTAATCTTTCACATACGGATTACGATAACACGGTTTCTCTTCCTGATGAAGACAATAGAGACTGGATAGCCTACTTCCATTACAAGAAAAAGGATTATGACCTTGACGGTTATGAAGACCTCCCACTAGTCATCCTACAATACGGCACCGCAATCCCTCTTTACTTCTGCATCTTAAAAACAATGACAACCAATATCACCACCCCTGCTTCCATAGATAACGGAAGGGCTTTCTATGTAAACCTGGGCAATAAAGACATTTCAGAATATTTCTCAATATATGCAAATTATGTTCTTTTACCGGAGAAGGATGTGAGCAGGCACATTTTTACTGCCCTTAAAAGCGATTTCTCTTCTGTAAGAGACAATAGTACAGACCCCTTCGCTGACCACGTCTATTTCTTTTATAGAAATTTCACCCTGAACATTTTTGACCTTCCTCCTGTGGTTAATTCTCCACCAGATATTGTGAGGGAGGACAACGAGATAAAGGTTTTCAGAGGAGATAACTGTGAACTACCACTAACAGTCACCGATGATTACGATATCGCTGCCAATATGACAGTCATTCTTGAATATGCTCTCAATAGAAGTGGCGAGTGGAAAAAAGCTGACGGGCCTTTTATAATAGTTAACAACACGGCGGGTGTATATAGATTCTCCACAAGATACAGCTGGGCCTGTGGAAGTTATGACGTTCGGCTGAGACTATTTGACTCTGCCGGTTTCTCAACAAGGGATTACATCTACATACCCAATGCCTTCGAAGTCCTTGACAATCCTCCAGAAGTACACTCTGTCTCCTACGAAGATAAAAC
>JAOZNG010000170.1 GCA_029933895.1 archaeon | reverse complement strand
TCCTGCGACCCCGAGGGCGAGCTGGCTATGATGGTAACCAATATATCCGTCTTCGACAAGAGAGAGGGTGAGGTAGCCACCGCCAGGATGTTTTCGGGGCGTGTGGAGCAGGGCCAGGATGTCTACCTGGTTGGCGCAAAAAAGACCGAGAGAGTGCAGCAGGTCAGCTTCTACATGGGCGCCAGTCGGGTTAACACTGACTCGGTCTGCGCCGGTAACATTGTGGGAATCACCGGATTAAAGAGTGCCACGGCAGGTGAAACAGTATCTGTGAAAAACATAAAGCCCTTCGAGGACATGATTCACGTTTCTGAGCCTGTTGTTACCATAGCAGTTGAAGCCAGAAAGACACAGGATCTGCCGAAAGTTATCGAGGTGCTGAGGCAGGTCTCTAAGGAGGACCCGACCCTTGAGGTGAAGATAGACGAGGAAACAGGAGAGCATCTATTGTCCGGTATGGGCGAGCTGCACCTGGATGTCATAATAAACAGGATAAGGGATGGTGGCCTAGATATCGAGACCTCACCTCCCATTGTAGTATACCGGGAAACTGTTGGCGGGAAATTCGGCCCCGTGGAGGGGAAGTCACCGAACAAACACAATAAATTCTATATAGCGGTTGAGCCCCTTGAGGAGGACGTGTATCAGGCTATTGTGGATGGAAGCATAGAGCAGGGCCGGAGAAAGAGCAGGAGCAAGGACATCAGAAAGGAATTGGAGGGATACGGTATGGGGAGGGATGAAGCCGCCAGGGTGATAGATGTATACCATGGGAACATGATGCTGGACATGACTAGGGGTATAATACACCTGGATGAGGTTATGGAATTGATGCTTGATTCCTTCGAGGATGTAATGGATTCATCTCCATTGGCTAATGAACCAGCCTCCAGGGTTAAGGTTAAGTTAATGGATGCTAAACTACATGAAGACGCTATTCACAGGGGTCCTGCCCAGGTTTATCCTGCAGTCAAGAATCCTATAAGGGCTTGTATCCTATCAGCTAAGCCTGTATTGCTTGAGCCGGTTCAGAATATATGGGTTGATGTGCCACAGGAATACATGAGTCCTGTGACCAGCGAGATCCAGAGAAGGCGGGGTGTGGTGAACAACATGAAGCAGAAGGAGGAGTTGATGACTGTGGAGGGGAAGCTGCCAGTGGCTGAATCATTCGGCTTCGCCGGGGACATCAGAAGCGCCTCCGAAGGCCATGCCCTCTGGTCTACAGAGAACGCAGGCTTCGACAAGGTACCCTCTGAACTACAGAATGATATAATCCTCAGGATCAGAGACAGAAAGGGTCTGGGGAGGGATGTGCCGAAGCCATCAGACTATATGGAGTAATGGAGGGCGGCTATTTTTAAAGTCTTAAACACATTACTAAATCTATAACACTCGACAATTACCACTGAGGTGAACAAAACGGGAGGTAGATAAAATGGCTGAGAAACCACACATAAATCTAGTGTTTATCGGACATGTTGATCACGGAAAGTCGACATTAGTAGGTCGCTTACTCTATGAGCTTGGGGAGGTTCCGGAGCAGGTTCTGAAGAAATACAGGGATGAGGCTGAGAAACTTGGTAAAGGGACGTTCGAGTTCGCGTGGGTTATGGACTCCTTGAAGGATGAACGGGAGAGGGGCTTGACGATAGACGTAGCCCATAAGAAGTTCAACACCAGCAAGAACTATTTTACTATCATAGACGCTCCAGGGCATAGAGACTTCGTGAAGAACATGATTACCGGTACCTCGCAGGCTGACGCAGCTGTTCTGGTATGTTCCGTGAAGGATGGGGTGCAGCCACAGACCAAAGAGCATGCTTTCCTGGCTAAGACTCTTGGAGTGAAGCAGTTGATTGTGGTATTGAACAAGATGGATGCAGTCAACTATGATGAATCTAAATACAAGGAGGTGGAGGGAGAGCTCTCTAACCTGTTGAAGAGCATAGGCTATAAGGTGGACCAGATACCCTTCATACCAGCCTCTGCATATAAGGGAGATAACCTCAAGGATAAAAGCGAGAACATGGCATGGTATAAGGGCTCGACATTAATCAATGCCTTCGATAATTTAACCGCTCCTGAGAAACCCGTTGATAAGGCGCTCAGGCTTCCAATACAGGACGTTTATACCATAACAGGTGTGGGAACTGTTCCTGTTGGGAGGGTGGAGACTGGTATGATGAAGCCAGGTCAGAAGTTGACGTTCATGCCCAGCAATGTAACAGGCGAGGTGAAGACTATTGAGATGCACCACGAGCAGCTGTCTGAGGCAGTTCCCGGGGATAATGTCGGATTCAACGTCAGAGGTGTTGGTAAAAACGACATCAAGAGAGGCGACGTAGCTGGACCGTCAGATAATCCCCCTACAGTAGCCGAGGATTTCACAGCCCAGATTGTGGTTTTACAGCATCCGTCAGCATTAACGGTTGGGTACACGCCTGTGTTCCACGTGCATACAGCGCAGGTGGCTTGCCAGTTCACTGAGCTGGTGAAGAAAATCGACCCTAAGACGGGTCAGACCTCAGAGGAGAATCCACAGTTCCTGAAGACCGGTGACGTGGCTGTGGTGAAGATCAAGCCCACTAAGTTGTTGTGCATTGAAAAGGCGAAGGATTTCCCTCAGCTGGGGCGTTTCGCTATCCGAGATATGGGGAAGACGGTGGCAGCTGGCATGGTGATTGATATAACCCCCAAGAAGGTTTAATTTTTTTTTTAAATGGAGAAGGCTAGAATAATCCTCATAGGCAGGGACTCCCGGCAGTTGAGTGAGATATCGGACGAGATAATTAATGTTACCAGGAAGACAGATATTGGTTTTTCCGGTCCTGTGCCTCTTCCAACCAGGAAGATGAAGGTCACTACCCGTAAGAGCCCTGATGGTGAGGGCACAGCTACCTGGGAGCGTTGGGAGATGAGGGTTCATAAAAGGATTATTGATGTGGACGCTGATGAGAGAAGCCTTAGGCAGATTATGCGTATTCAGGTTCCCGATGGCGTATATATCGAGGTTGAGTTAACTAACTAGTGAAGGATATCCTTGGATTTACTACAAAGTCGACGGAATACGGGAAGCTCATTCTGTACAGTGAACGGAACTCACCTGTGCCGTTCCTCTAGGGGGTAGATGAGTGCTTGACTAATATCATGCCCGTTAGAATGGAGTTGTTGATTTCCCAAATTCCCGAATCTTTAGGCACTAGTTCTGCATTTTCAGTATCAAGAGAG
>JAOZNG010000001.1:20846-35758 GCA_029933895.1 archaeon | reverse complement strand
GAGGAAAGATGAAATTCAAGGAAATCAAAAATCCAGAAAGAGATAGAAAAGATCAAAGATCATAAATGGGTGAAGGTGATTGAAAATGCTTGAGATGGTGGAGATTTCGGGGGTGAGGGTGGAGAATCCTACAGTTAAGACGTTCACCTTAGATAAGAGAGTGGATGCGAGGCCCGGGCAGTTCTGCATGCTGTGGATTCCGGAGGAGGGTGAGAAACCCTTCGGCTTCGCTAAACTGGATGGAGACGTTGAGGTAATGGTCAGGAAAGTTGGTTCCTTCACAGAGAAAATGTTCACCCTAAAAGAGGGAGACCTTGTTGGTTTCAGGGGGCCGTACGGGGAGGGACGCTTCAAGATAAAAGGTAAAAACATCTGTGCTGTCGGCGGTGGAGTGGGAATCGCCCCACTGCTGCCTTTCATAGATGAGGCATTGGCTAAGGGAAGAAAGGTTACCGTAATCCACGGGGCAAAAACAGGGAAGGAGATGATTCCCTTAGAAGAGAGGCTAGGCGGCAGAGTCTCACTGCACCTGACAACAGACGACGGCAGCTGCGGCCGTAGAGGCAATACATGTGATGTCCTGGAGGAACTGGTTGATTCCGGGGTGGACCAGATATGCTCCTGCGGGCCTGAGGTCATGATGAAGGGGGTGATGGATATCGCCTTGGAGAGAGACATATTCTGTCAGCTGACCCTGGAGAGATACATAAAGTGCGGCGTCGGCGTCTGCGGGCACTGTTCCATGGATGATTCAGGGCTGATGGTCTGCAGAGATGGTCCTGTCTTTGAGGTATCTCACCTGAAGGATTCAGAGTTCGGGCGATACAGGAGAGACAAAGCCGGCTCAGTATCCGACCTATAGACCATATAGTTTGATTTATATACTCTCCTTTTTTTATTTAGATAAGCATGATGGCTGAGTTGGTGATAAAAAATTCCCGTGTGGTCCTCCCTGGAGGGGTTGTTGACGCAGGCCTTGTTATAGAGGCCGGCAAGATAAGGGATATAATTAAAGACTCCGCCCTGCCTGAGGCTGATACTGTTGTTGACGCTGGAGGGAAATATATTCTACCGGGTATGATAGACGTGCACGTGCATATGCGGGAGCCTGGTGCGGTTTCCAAGGAGGGATGGGTTACTGGCTCCAAGGCCGCTGCAGCGGGAGGCATCACCACATTATTCGACATGCCCAATACGCAGCCGCCAACCACATCAATAAAGGAGCTGGACAGGAAGAGGATGAATGTGAAGGGGAAGTCTCTGGTTGATTACGGCTTCCATTTCGCTGCCACACCAGACAACCAGGGGGAGCTGAAGAAACTCTCGAGGGATATAGCCTCAGTGAAGTTCTACACCTGCTCCACGGTAGGTAGCCTGTTGATAGATAATGATGCAGTAATCCTTGAGGATTTCAGGATACTTGGAGAGAAGCAGTTGATTTCCACAGTCCATGCCGAGAACCAGTTGATGATTGATTACTGGATGAATGCACTTAAGGAGTCGGGGGAGGATATCACTCCTTTGACTTATGCTGAAACAAGATGTAGCATCTGTGCCAGTGAATCCCTGAATTCATTGATTTATTTATCCAAGTCTGCTGGAAACAAGCTTCATGTAGCTCATATCTCCGCAAGGGAGGAGGTTAATCTGGTAAGGAAGTTCAAGGACCCTCAACTGACTGCTGAGGTATCACCCCACCACCTCTTCCTCAGCCTGGATGATGTGAAGAGACTAGGCTCCTACAGCAAGGTGAATCCACCCCTCAGGCCGAAAACAGACCAGGGCGCTCTCTGGGAGGGCTTATTTGATGGAACAATAGACATGATCGGCTCAGATCATGCCCCACATTTAAGGGAATCCAAGGAGAGAGATGTTTTCACCGCGAGCGCTGGTTTCCCTGAGCTGGAAACAACGTTGCCTTTGCTCCTGAATGAGACACATAAGGGCAGATTAACCATTGAATTGATTGCGAAAATCACTGCCGAGAACCCGGCCAGGGTTTTCAGGGTGAGAAACAAGGGCAGGATAGAGACGGGATTCGATGCTGACCTGGTTATTGTTGACATGAACAGGGAAAAGATGGTCAGGGAGGATGAGCTTTTCACTAAATGCGGGTGGAGCCCCTATGCTGGCAGGACGCTGAAGGGTTGGCCGGTGAAGACCTTTGTCGGAGGCAATCTTGTTTTCGATGAGGGCGTAATCTATGAAGAAAAAAAGGGCAGGGAGGTTAATTATTACTGATTTATCTAACAAACCTTGTTTTTTAAACTACTAAAGTTAAAATATTAATCCAAGTTTTTTTATGCTGGTTGGTTGAAAATGAACAAACTCAGATTCAGGAGGGGATTTAAGCACTGGGAGTGCACGTATGATGTGGAGATAGATTTCGAGTACACAGCTGATTTAGAGAAGAAAATCACTGACATCATATTCTACCAGCCCCAAAACAACCAGAAGACCAGAGTTCCATGGGATATCCTCAGGAAGTACCTTGAGGGTAGCGTTTCAAGACCTTACATCAATGAATCCGGTCTGAAGCTGGAGATGATAGGAGAAGACCTACATATATCCAATTCCCGGTTTTTCCATATCACTGTCCATGAAGACCAGAGGAAGGCGATATGTATCGCAGCAAAGAACGTTAAAGAGAACATATCCTCTTCTGTGGAGAGAATACTCCAGGAATCTGCGTCCATACCCTCTCCTTCACGGAGATAGAATGGGATCACTCCCTAAAAAAAACAAGAGCCTATTGGCTACAACCCTCTCCTATATGCTGCTGATTTATATCCTGTCTTCTATCTCACATCCACCGCAGCCGGCTGCAAACCCCTACATCCCAGTAATAGAGCACATAGTAGAGTACTCCATACTTGGCTTCCTCCTTCATGCCCTGATTTCATCAACCAGGGACTACACCGGAGCGAGAGTTCTCATCCTCGCTGTTTTATTAGCTTCCCTGTATGGTTTAACCGACGAAATACATCAGTTTTTCGTTTCAGGGAGAACATGCAGTCCAGAGGATTTAGCAGCTGACACCCTGGGTGCTTTAATTGGGTCCTCGCTCTCTTTCCTTAGATTAAATCCAGCCCCAGATTCCCTGCGTAGCTCACCGCCTCCATGAACTCGCCATAATGCAGGCGCCTGTTGATGTCCCTATACTCCATGGCCCTGTACTCCGGCCTGTACTGTCCCATAACATTAACGTAGACGTTATCAAGGTTTCTCTTAATCCAGTCCAGTACCGGCTTGGTGCAGCACTCCAGGTGGTCTGGCAGAACAAGATGCCGTATAATCATCTCGCACTGTCTGTTGGCTATCAGGTGGTTTCTTTTAATGACCTCCATGTATCCTTTGACATCAGATAATCTTTTAGCGCAATTGTCGTTCCCGTACTTGAAGTCCGTCAGGTATACATCGACTACACCATCCAGCAGATTCATTGATTCCTCGCTAAGATACATGTTGCTGTTCCATACCTGCGGTATGTTCCTCTCTAAGCAACCTAATACTTCAAGGATGTATGCGAGATTAGGTGTCGGGTCTCCTCCAACCCAGTTCACATTCCTGGCGTCCCTGTTGTTGATTTTTTCCGCGAGCTGTTCAGGCCTGAAATGGATTCCCCTCCCAGGATGGTAGCTTATGTCATGGTTCTGGCAGTAGACACAATGGAAGGTGCACCCCGAAAAGAAGATTGTGTGTGAGGGCACGAGATGTGATTCCTCCCCCAAGTGCATGAACTCCGAGGAAATCCCTGCCTCCAGGACCCCACAGTATCCCCTCACCCCTTTGATTCTGTTTACTTTGCACCTTCTCTCGCAGAAAACACACTTTTCCAGTATTCTCTTAGCGGCTTTTATCTTCTCCCCCAGGCTGGAGCACAACAAATACCTGGCTTTTTCTTTCCCGGATAATATCGAATAGTACCTTTCCAGCGGCCTGGGAGTCATTTATAAGCACCTGCTTGCAATAATATTTAGGCAAATAATAACATTAAAATGGAGGACATCAGGGTTAAGATACTGGAGAGGCCTGAACTGGATAATCCCGTGTTGATTGAGGGCCTCCCAGGCATTGGGTTGGTAGGAAAGCTCGCAGGAGACCATCTCCTGGATGAGCTGGAGGGGAAAAAGTTCGCTGAAATATACTCATTCTATCTCCCGCCACAGGTTAACATACAGAGAGACAATACCGTGGAGCTGGTTAATATGGGCCTCTACTACTGGAGGAGCAAGAAAAACGACATAATCCTCCTATTAGGTGGATTCCAGGGATTGACGCCTGAAAGCCAGTACAGGCTCTCCGACAAGACACTTGACATCGCAGAGGAACTTGGTGTTGATAGGATTTTCACTTTAGGGGGCTTAGGCACCGGCAGCATAACCAGGAACCCCAGGGTTTATGGAGCTGCCACGAGCAGGAAACTTGTTAAGGGGTTGGAGGAGTACGGTGTGGTCTTCAGGGGTTCTGGAGCAATATTCGGCGCCTCAGGCCTGCTATTGGGTTTAGGAATGGACAGGGGTATGGATGCTGTCTGCCTTATGGGTGAAACCCATGGTCAGATAATCGATGCTAAATCAGCTGAGGCTGTGCTTAATGTGCTAACCCGCATATTGGACATCGAGGTGGACATGACGAAGCTGGCTGAGAAGGCCAAGGAGACGGAGGAGCAGATGGCTAGGGTCAGCAAGATGATAGACGAGCAGAAGAAGGTCATGGACAGGCAGTTCTCCATGGAGCAACCCACATACATAAGATAATTCACTCATATCTCAGCGCATCAACCGGTTTCAGCTGCGATGCCTGTCTGGCTGGCAGCACACCTGAGATGCATCCAACAATAAAGGAGAAGGCTAACGCTCCGAGAATAAGCTCAGGTGTGATGCTTGCCTTAATCAATGTCTGATCCAGTTCAACGACCGCGATATACTCAACTGTTTTACTGAGTCCTGCCCCAATCAGGCACCCGATTACTCCCCCAACCAGCCCTATAGTACCTGATTCAATCATAAATAGAGTCAATATGTCGGAGTTTTTTGCGCCGACTGCCTTCATTACTCCAATCTCCTGCGTCTTCTCCAAAACAGAGGTATACATGGTATTCATTATTCCCAGCCCGCCTACGAAGAGTGAGATAAATGCTATGCCTATAACCACCGCCTGCACGCCATCCAGTACGATTCCGACGGAATCCTTCATCTGCTTCATCGTCTGCACCTGAAAGTCTTCATCTCCCTCATCAAGTCCGCGGTCCTTTCTAAGGGCTTTCTTTATGTCTTCGGCAACATCCTCTGGGTCATAGCTGGGTTTAGCTCTTGCCATTATCATCATATAATCATCCTCCACCCCGAAAATGTCTTTTATTGTCTCCTGGGGGATATAGACACTCAGGTCATCCTGGCTGTTGCCTATCCTGCTTATTTCGCCGACAACATGGAATCTCTTATCATTCACGGTGATTCTGTCTCCAACACCCACCGGTTTGTCAAAGACATTACCTGCCCAGAGTTCGTATCCAACGAAGGCCTTGTATCTGTCGCTTTCACTGAATTTCTTCTGTCCCTTCAGGATTTCAATGCCTGTGCCGTCAAAGAGTATTTCCTGTGTACTCCCCGGATCCACACCTGAAACCAGGATATATGCTGTTTCATCCTTAAACTTTACCTTAGCTAGTTTAGTTATTAATCCGCCTGCAAGCTCAACCCCCCTGATTTTTTTAATTATTTTTAGGTCGTAATCGTCAAGCTTTGCAGTGCCGGTTCCCATCGAAACTAATGAGCTGCCCGGCATAACATAGATTATGTTATACCCAAGTAATTCAAACTGTTCGTCCATGGCATTCTGCAGCCCCTCCCCCAGCGACATCAATGAGACTATGGCTGCTATCCCCATGAAGATCCCTATCATGGTCAGCCAGCTCCTGATCCCCTTACACCATATATCTCTCATCGAGATAGTGAAAAAATCAGCTATCATCTTACCTGTACCTCAAGGCATCCACTGGATGCATTTTTGACGCCTGGCGTGCCGGCAGATACCCTGATATGCATCCGACGATGAATGAAAACATAAGCGCACCCACTACCAGTTCCAGGGATACGTATACGCTGAAGTCCTCTATATATATCCTGGCGAAATACTCGCCTGCCTTACTCATACCTAAACCAAGTATGACGCCGATCACCCCCCCGGTCAGGCCGAGTAACCCGGCCTCTATAACAAACATCAATAATATGTCGGAGTTTCTTGCACCCACAGCCTTCATTACTCCTATCTGCCTTGTTCGTTCAAGAACCGAGGTATACATGGTGGTCATAATCCCCACCCCCCCAACCATCAGGGAGATCCCGGCAATACCTGACAGAACCAATGTGACCATGTTGACTATGTCCTTAAACACCTCTACGATGTTTTGAGGGGTTTGGACTGTGAAGTCTTCCTCTCCCTCCGAAACATCCCTGTGTTTCCTCAACCTCTCCTCAATCCTCTCACCTACTGTATCTATATCAAATCCCTTCTGAATCCGCACAATAATCAGTGAGTACTCATCTGTTTTATTGAAGATTTTTTGTCCTGTTTCAATCGGGATCGTTACCTTTGCGTCATGGAATGGGTTGCCTGTCTTCATGTTCATTCCCACGATATGGAACACATGTCCCTCCAGCTCTATCTTGTCTCCGACACCGGGTTTCTTATCCAGTCCACTGCATGTTTCAACCCCTATCTGTGCCTCATATCTACTGCCCTGTTTTATGTATCTGCCGTCATCCACCCTGTATAGATCTATTTTACTCAGGCTTTTCTGTGATTTCAAGTCTGTTGGCAAACCAAAGACCGGGATACTCTTTTTTTTATCATATACCTCCAGTGTTCCTGTTGAGCGGAATATTCCCACGGCTTCATCGATGCCTTTCACCTTCTTTATGACATCCAGGTCGCTTTGATGGAGTTTCGCAGAGATAATGTCTGAGCCCGACCCCCCTGCCATAAACGATCCCTTCCCCCCGGGTACTACGATCAAAACGTCTCCCCCCACCGCCTTGAACTGGTCATCTATGAGCTTCTGGAGACCCTGGCCCAGGGAGATGAGGGAGACTACAGCAATGATTCCGACAAACACCCCCATCATGGTAAGCCATGTCCTAAGCTTTCTCTGCTTTATTCCATCAACTGCCAGCCTGAAGTAGTCCTCAATCATTTCTCCCTGAAAAATCTTATCTCGCAAACAGCCTCCTGTTTATGTAGCTGGTAACCAAGCCGAAAACCTTGTAGACAAACCATATCACGAGCAGCCCAACAAAGACGGCTGGTATGGCTATCAATGCCATAACAGCGGTGTTGGTTGTTCCATTACCCCGTGTTTTCTCTGCATACACGCGTTTCGACTTAATGGTTATATCCACTGTGCCCTGTTTAGTATAGCTGGTGTCGCTTCCTTCACCCTTGTATGTCAACCTAACATTTAATGGAATAACTGTCTTGTTCACGTTGTCTTTCACCCTTATGGTGAACTCATCAGTCTCTATGTCATCCGAGTCAAGGTTTCCGATATAGATTTCATTGATTGAGAGAACCTCATAATCTGGGCCCTCCTCCAAGGTGAACTTCAGGAACTTGGCATCCACGAAGCCCTCATTGGATATGCTCAGGATTATATTCCCTGTCACTCCGGGAGCTAATTCATCCACTTGGTCTAGTCCGAAAGCCAGCTCTGGCTTGGAATCTATACGGATACCAATATTCGTGGATACGGTGGCTGGCGTTCCGTTATCGTCTTTGTACGTTACTGTAACCGGTATGTTGTGGGTTTTCACTTCCGCTGCAGTGGACACCGAAACCCTGAACGAGAGATTCTCTGATTGATGTGGCTCAATGGACCCCAGATACTTCATGGAGGAACCTAATGGGGTGAACGGGTCGCTCAACGCTAAATCAACCTTAACGTCTCTCGCCACACCCCCTCCCTCATTGTTTATAGTTAGTTTTATATCTCCTGTTGAGCCGATACCTATGGTGTTTTCTGCGTCCAGATCTATCTGTGGAGTTCCCCTCACCCTTATCTCGAACGGTTTCTGGAGAATCACTTCCTCGTTTCCGTAGTCCGGGTCTGTTTTGTATATCCTGAACATCATGTTATAGGTTGCGGCTGGGGTATCTCCTGCTATCCTGACCTCGAACCTGGATGCCCAGTTCTCTCCCACAGACAGGTGTCCTATCTCCTTCCGGCTGTTACTCAGGAGAATGTATCGCTCTGATATCTCGCTGTCTGGCGTGATCCTCGCTATGTAGTAGTCATCCGGTGACTCTGACTGTATAATCTTTGTGTCTCCTGGCCCGTAGGTGAGTTTCTCCTGCAGGCCCATCAATGATTTAACCGGGGCGCGGTGGAATTTGAAGTATAATGTTACTTCATCACCTGCCTCAATATAGTAGTCGTCCATGTAGTAGGAGTCAACCCTCATATCAGCCGTCGCGGTGTTCAACAACAAAAGACTCATGCATATAGCACTCCATAGTTTATATTTCATCATCTTCGATACCTCCCCTATTGTGGTTTAAGCTTTCAGTGGTTTTACCGTCCATTATCTGGATGATTCTTTCCACATAGGTTGAAAGCCTCTGGTCGTGTGTGACCATAACAATGGTTTTACCTTCCTCTTCATGCAGCTGGGTGAGCATGTCCATGACCTCCTTCCCTGTTTTGGAGTCCAGGTTGCCTGTTGGCTCATCAGCTAATATGACGTCTGGGTCGTTGGCTAATGCCCTTGCAATAGCCACCCTCTGCTGTTGCCCTCCAGATAACTCTGTGGGCTTATGATTCATCCTTTCACCTAAACCAACCAGGGTTAAAAGATTTCTACCTCTCTTCTCCCTGTCTCGTCTGTCAGTTCCCTGGAAGGTCATGGGAAGCATCACGTTTTCCAGGGCTGTTAAACCCGGCATCAGGTTGAAGGTCTGGAACACGAAACCGATGATCTGCCCTCTAATCTGCGCTAGATCGCTTT
Source organism: archaeon (assembly GCA_029933895.1). GTDB lineage: Archaea > Altiarchaeota > Altiarchaeia > IMC4 > QMZM01 > EX4484-2. The sequence goes on along the minus strand of JAOZNG010000001.1, from coordinate 26,753 downwards.
CATGTAGCTGGGATATGTCCCTGTTTTCAAGGTAGACCTTCCCTTTCGTTGGGACATCAAGGCAGCCTATCATGTTCATGAGTGTTGATTTACCTGAACCTGAGGGGCCCATTACGGCCACGAACTCATGGGGGTATATGTTCAGGCTCAGTCCCCTCAATGCCTTCACTTGGACTTCACCCATCTGGTAGATCTTCCAGACGTCCACGAGCTCGATTATTGGCTCCCTGGTTCCTTCTTCAGCCATTTTTCCGCTGACATCCGCTCCAGTTTCTCCGACATATCCCCCAGTAGTTCACCGAACTGTACCATCTGGTGGTAATAGTTTTCTATTATATGCAGTTTCTCTCTGGATTCCTTGTCTTCTACCTTGTTCCTGTATTTCTCTATTATCTGGGGGAGCATGGTCTTCCCTGGGTTAATGATGTGCTCGTATGTTGCTTTAATTTTCTGCTGATTAAGCTTCATCAGGTCTTTCTCCATGTAAAAGAAGACCTTGTTTGTTCCTGGCTTCTTCACTCTCCGCACGATGCCTAAACCCTCCAGCATCTTCATGGTGTTGGATATGGATGCCGGGCTGTAGCCCGTTTTTTTTGAGATTTCTTCCATAGCCACTTCCCTGGGCTCTAGGTAGAGGACGCTGAGTACCGTTGCCTGCAGGTCTCCCATACCGTAGGTCTTGACCAGCATCTTGAAGAATTCCGTGAATTCCTCTTCAATAGCATCCATTTCAATCTTTTAGTTTCTTCTGAAAATTGCAAATTTTGTAAATATATCACTAACGTATTCATCCCTTAAAAATACAGCAATCCATAATCTGCTACCAAGGAATGAACCACAAAACCCGTATCTATGATACTCAACCTGATACCCCCCCTAACTTCCATCCAACCCATTCACCCAAACATTTAAGTAAACAAAAACACCTATTATTGTTTAATGGGCCACTACTCTATCTGGCTGGAACAGTACAAGGGCTGCAGGGACAATATACTGGAGGAGCTTAAATCCTATAGCAGAGAGGTTGATGCTGTGAAGGGAAGCATCAAGGGAAAAAACCTGATTATTGAAGTGGATGACTCAAACAATGAAACAGATGGCTTAATGTGTTTTGTCGACGGAGGTGAGGGATTGCGGGAGGTGCTTGGAGCTGCAGTATACTTCCTCAAAGCATCTGGTCTGGTTCTGGAGAAGACAGACGAGAAATTAGGGAATGAGAGATTCGTCAGGGAGGTCGACATGGGGCTCATCGACTATGATGAACACACTAAGGAGAGAATAGAGCTTCTGAGGACCGCTATGGAGTTTGAGACAGCGCTCAAGGCTATAGAAAAACACAACCTTTCGCATTTATTCCTCGACGGATCCCTCTACGTGTGCTCCAGGAGACGGCCTATAGAATGCAGGGAGTACCAGATTTACAGGAAGCGATTCACTCGCCTGTTGAAGAAATGCAGGCAGGAGAACATCCACATAGTAGGTGTTTCAGAGGACAGCAAATCCAGGCTGTTCGCCAACTATCTATCCATGAGATATGACATAAAAATCCCGAGATTCATGACAGACTCCTCGATACTGAAGATGCTTTCAGGCAACAACAGATACCGGACCATAGAGTTCACGCCCTGCTCCAGATTCGAGGCGGAGTCCAGAATCAACTCCTCACTGATTGCATCCTTTCCAACAGTCTACATGCAGCCCACTCTCCTGTCTAATCCCCTGAGAATTGATGTGCCTGGATGGGAGGAAAATTTCCCGGAGGTTCTTTCCTTGGTGCTGGATTTATCCAAGGGCTCGAGGAGTTACGGCTATCCGCTGCCAATGTATCTAGCCCACCTGGATGCCAGAGTCGAGCGAAAACAGGCGGAGTGGAGTACCAAACAGCTGCTACACCACCTCTCCAGAGAAGAGCCTGCACTGATGGACTCCATACTCTGCAAAACCAGACGAGACTCCAGACCAATGCACTGAATCTACTCTCCCTTACTTAATTCCCTAAACCATCCCTGTGCGAGGTATTTCTCTAGGGTGAGGTCTCTCTTCAACGGCAGGTCGCTGTATTCCTTATACCTCTCCTTAACCTCAAATCTGGTCTGATATCTCAGAAGCCTCTCCAGGCACTCAGCGCATAAATTCCCTCCATAAGCCCTGCTTGGTTTCTTCCTGCTCTTGCTGAGCTTCTTTATTCTGGAGGGCACATCATTAGGTGTACCATAAAGTAATTTACCGCATCTGCCGCATTTGTGCTTTGATGGTTTACCTCTCTTATAGTACACCCTTGTCTCCCCCCCCGGGGTCTTTTTCTTGGTTTTCTTCACGCTCCTGGACCTTAATCTTCTCTCAACCATTTTTCCCTAACTTAACCTGAATACCTTGTTTAATGTTATTGATATAACCATGGCGGTTACAAGATACCACCAAAACCAACTAAGATTGAAGCCAAATAGTGTGGCAACGGTTCCTGCATCCCCATATTCGCCTCTAAGCCACCCGAATATTAATATGAAGGGTATGAAGGTGAACATCATCGGTTTCATGGAGTGCTTCATATTCTCTATGGTCAATTTCATCATCTCCTCCTGAGCCTTCTGTGCCTTCCTGGTATGGCCCTTCTTCGCCGCCTCCTTAACCTCCGCCTGTTGTTTCTTAAGCTTCTCCTTCATCTCCGCCATCTGCTCCCTGTCCAAGACGGCCATCCTAACAAGAGAGCTTAACAAAGCAATCCCTGCCGAGACAGCAGCTATCACCATACCGTTATCTGTGACAACAATGCCCAATGCTGGGAAATCAATCATTTTCTAAGCACCTCTTTCAGTTCAGCAACAGCTTCATCGATTTTACCCTGCGGGTTCTGTATAATCTTCACCGTGCACCCGCTGAATATGGAATAAGACATGGCGATGCTCCTGTTGAGTTCCTGGTGATCCCTGATTCCCTTCTCATCATCCCTGTCTCTCTGCCTTGACTTGTCACTGCTCCTCCTCAATGCAATCTCTGCAGGATCTGCCTCAACAAGGACAAACACATCTGGAGATAATTCCCTCAGAACCCATTCCGGGAAGCCTGGAAGGAAACCCTTCAGGGTTCTGATTGTGCAGTGCGTATCCAGTAATACATCCTTTTCCTCAGCAATCTGTGAAATCTTGTTTCCGGCAAGCCTCTGCACCTTCCTCTGTTCCCTGGACTCGAGCTTGCGCATTTCATCCCTGTCGTTAACCAGACCCAGGTTACTGGCTATCTCAAACATTACGTCGCCATACGTCACCAGATGATACCTTACTCCCTCATCAGCGAGCTCCTCAAGGGCTTTCATAGCAACTGTTGTTTTACCTGTCCCTGGTATACCCGTTAACACAACCAACATTTCTTAATCCACCCTAGCATAGAACAGAAATATATCATAAATGAATAATATCATAAATGAATATAAAGATATAACTATGAGATTCGACTCATATAAATATCAATCTTGTACTATCTTGTACTAAAAACCTGCACAAATAAGTATCAGATAAAATAAAGATATAACTAAACGTCGGCATTAACTAACGAAAAATGTATCAAGGCAAGAAAGCAAGAAATCCTAAGAAGTTGCTGAAATTGCTTCTCTATACAGGGAAATTGAAAGCCAGTTCGGTGGCAACAGCCTTGTCTGTTGACCGTAAAGTGCTTGACTCCTGGATTGAAGATTTCAGGGGGAAGAATCTTATCAAAACAAGCGGCAATAAAAATGATCCCGAGCTTGAGGTCACAAGAGAATTCATTCAGAGGGTGAAGTCCCTCCAGAAAAAGAAAAGCAAAGGCGAGATTATTATAACGGAGGCTAGGCAGGAACTTAAAAGGAAATCCAGGACCCTGAGAAAAGAACATGAAGAGAAGCTCCTGATAGAGGATAAACTGAGGAAAAGTCTGAACGAGCTTAAATTACTTGAAGAAAGCTTGATGAATGAGCGAAAAAAACATCATAAAATAGAGGAAGAGCTTAGAAGGGAACGTGAGGGGAAATCCAGGGAACTCAATACTCTGAAGAATCAGCTGGAGAAGGAATACTCTAAAAGAAAGGAGCTTCAGGAGCAGATAGATCAGGGCAAAAGGAAACTCTCTGAGGTTGAGAAGAAGATTTCTGCCGCAACCGCCGGTAAGGATAAAGATGAGCTTCTTAAGTTAAAGAGACAACTAGAGAAGGAGTGCACGAAAAACACTGAATTAGAGAATGAACTAAGGGAGCGGGAGGATGAGTTAAAGAAGAAGGAGTCAAGGTTGCGTCATGAGGAAGAGAATCTAATCTCCAAAGAGGCTGAGATATTGAGGAAAGAGGACGATAGAAGAAAGGAGCTTCAGAAGAAACACCAGCAGGTTGTTTCGATGGAGAAGGAGCTTAAAGATAAAGAGAAGCAGTTAAAGGATAAGGAGTCTGAACTGCGAAAGAAGGAGCGGAAGCTTATTGAGGAGCGGGAGGAGATGGAGCTTTTCTTTGGAGATGAGCTGGAGCTCAAGACAATGAGAGATGAGCTCAAGAAGCGGGAGGAGGAACTACAGAAAGAGGAGTCAGAGATACAGAAACTAGGGACTGAGCTTCTTGAAAGAAGGGAGAAGGTTCTCTTGGAGGAGGAGAAGCTGAAGGAGCACCTGGATGAGATGCAGTGTATGGAGGAGAGTCTGAAACAAAAAGAGAAGGATATAGAGAGCCGTAAAAAGGAGTTGCTTGAGACAGAGGATGTGTTACAGGAGAAGACCAGGGAGCTTGAGGCTAAAGAGCAAGAGATTAGGAGCAGGGAGGATAATCTAGCGTATATGTCCAATGGAATTGAGGAGAAAAAAAATAAAATCAGATTAAAGGAGGGGGAACTTGAGAAGCGGGAGGAAAGCCTTTCTAAACTCAGCAGTGATGTGGAGGAGAAAATGAACGAGCTCCGGAGAAGGGAGCAGGAGATACTGGAGAAGGAGGCTAAATTCTCGGATATGGCTTCCAGGCTTGAGGATAAAAAGAATGAGATTCAGGAGAGGTATCAGAGGGTGCTTGATATCGAGAAGGAGGTCAGCGAGAAGGAGGAGGATTTGAAGGAGCGTGAGTTGAGTATAGAGAGCCGCAGGAAAGAGCTGCTTGAGACAGAGGGTGAATTGGAGAGGAGGGCTGATGAGTTGATTAAAAAGGACGAGAAATTAAAGAGGAGAGAGAAGGCTCTCTCCGATACCGCAGATGATATAAGTGATAGGGAAAAGGAATTGATGGTTAGGGAGGAGGAGATAGAGAAACGCGAGAAGAAGTTGAGGAAAGAGGAGAAGCGTTTAGCGGGGTTGGAGGATAATATCGTTAAAAATGATCTTAGTCTGGAGGCAAGAAAACATCAATTAACTGAGATGGAGGAGGATATCTCTAGGAGAGAGAATAATCTGAGTTTGAGGGAGGAAGGGTTAAGGAAGATAGAGGAGGAGTTAAATCGGAGGAAGCGTAGGATTGGGGAGATGGAGGAGAAATTCAGGGAGAACAAGGAGAGGTTTATTGAGAGCCGGCAGAGAATCCAGGAGAAGGATAAGCGTGTCAGCGAGAGAATCAATGAAATGGAGCGTTTACTTGGTAAATGGCGTTCTGAAGAGACCGGGAAGTTTGAGGTTGAGGGTAGCTCTAGGATTGAGGAGTTGAAGAGTGAGAGGGAGAAGATTGAGCGGATGATTTCGATGGCGCGGTCGAAGTATCATCGCCGGGAGATTGACGAGGAGGCGTACAGGAATATGGTGGAGGACTACGAGAAGAAGCTTATTGAGTTGGATGTGGAGCTGGAGAAGCTCATGAAGGATGTTCAGAAGGGGGCTAGGGTTAGGTCTGTTAAGGAGTCGAGGGATATGGACAGGATTCATAGGCTGGAGAGGGAGATAGAGGAGCTGTTGGAGAAGCCTGAAGTGGAG
>JAOZNG010000001.1:8424-20746 GCA_029933895.1 archaeon | reverse complement strand
GAAGTGGAGCCTGTGAAGAAGGAAGTGGAGCCTGTGAAGAAGGAAGTGGAGCCTGTGAAGAAGGAAGTGGAGCCTGTGAAGAAGGAAGTGGAGCCTGAAGTGAAGTTGGATGAACTCATGGATCTGGTTGTGAAAAACAGGGTGTTAACTGGTAAAACAGCTGCTGATCTTCTCAGGACCTCGGAGAAAGAGATTGAGGAGCTCGCTGACAAACTCCAGCAGAAGGGCATGGTCAAGCTCCACTCTAAGTTCTTTGGCGGATTTGATATAGTACTGAGCCCGGATGCCCTGAAAAAGCTGAAGCAGGAGGAAGAGAAAAAGAAAGTGGCTCTGGTTAAGCAGGAGTTAGAGAAACTCAGGCGCGAAGCTGGTATGAGGAAATGAACAGAGAATGTCTGATGCTTTTCTGGTTCTGAAATCAGGGAGGTGTGCATGGGGTAAATGCCTTTTCTGCGGCTACGGTCGTATTCAGGGAGAAACCCCCTCTCTAGAGGGATTCAGGGAGAAAATAGACGACTTCTTCAAATCACTGGGCTCTGGGGTAGATCATGTGAAGGTCTACGGCTCCGGCAGTTTTCTGGATGAGGAGCAGGTTTCAAAGGCTTCGAGGGAGTATTTCATAGAGAAGTGTTTGGCTGAGGGCATAGATAAGATTACTGTTGAATCCCGTCCCGGGTTCATCTCAAGGGAAAAGATTAAGGAATTCCAGGGTTTAGGGCTGGAGGTGGCTGTTGGTTTAGAGATTGCCAGCGACGAGATACTGGATAAGATAAGCAAGGGATTCCATCTATCGGATTTCGAGAAAGCAGCTTCTCTCCTCCATGAGGAAGAAGCATCTCTGAGAACCTATCTGCTGGTTAATCTGCCATTCATCAAGAATCTGGAAGAAAGCCTTGAGGAGTCAGTTAACTATGCGATGAGATATTCGGACTCGATTGTTTTAATCAATCTACTACCCCACGGGCATACGCCCCTGTTCCGGATGTGGTTGTCTGGCGTGTGGCGTTTCCTCTCTAGGGAGGATTTCCACAAGCTTGCTGGAAGATACGAGTCCCATCCGAGGATTGAGTTAGACGCTGAGACATTTCGTTTCGTTCCTATATTTCCCAAGGAGCTGAGAGAGAATCTATCGGGGGTGGGTGAGAGATACCTAACGCATCCACACTTTGAGGTCTGGCAGGATTATATCCTGCGCTGGTATCGCCCTCCCCTTGGGAAAAAAATACTCTTGTTTCTACCATGCTCCCACAGGAAACCCTACTCGCGTTCAAGGACGCATAGAGGTATTATAGGTATCTTAAGAGATTACCGGGAAATCCATGAGGTCATGTTATCTAATGCTGGAGTGGTTCCCAGGGAATTCGAGAACTACTATCCATTCAACAGCTACGACTGGGATGAGAGCAGGGAAACAGGGGAAATCAAGGCAAGGTATACCGAAGTAACAGGGGAGAGAATAAAGAGATACCTGCAGGCTCACGGAGGTCACTACAGGAGGGTTTTATGTTTCCTGGGCTATGAATCCGAGAGCTTTAAGGCTTTAAGGAAGGCATGTAATGGATTAGGTATGGAATGCAGGAACCTGCTCTCTAAGGAAAGAGAAGGTAAAAGAGTGCTTCAATCAGAGGAGGCTCTTGAAGACCTCAGGAGGGGTGTTGAAAATGAAGCTGGCAAGGTTTAAGCACAAAGACAGGGTTTTGACTGGAAAACTGGTTGATGATAAAGTATTCTCCCTAGAGGGTGATTTATTTAATCCAGGAGGAGATGGTGTTGAATTCTTCAACGCAGGTGATGTTAGATTCCTTTCCCCGGTTCAGCCTTCAAAGATTATATGCATAGGATTCAACCACAGGAAACACATGGATGAGGTGAGGGATATCGCAACCAAAAATCCAACCCTGACCTTGAAGTCGCCTGACACCGTAATAGGAAGAAATGACTCGATTATACTCCCCAGGGAGTCAGCACAGGTTGAGCACGAGGCAGAGCTGGGTATAGTTATTGGAAGAGGGGGTTACAGGATAAGGAATCCAGGAAAGCACATACTGGGATATACTGTAGTGAATGACGTGACTGCAAGAGACCTGGAGAAGGAGATGGTGCAGTGGAGCGCCAGCAAGAGCTTCCCCACCTTCTGCCCCACAGGTCCCTGTATTGAAACGGAACTGGATCCCATGGATGTTCGGATAACATGCAATGTGAACAACGAAATCAGGCAGGATGACAGCACCAGACACATGATATATAACCCCCTGAAGTGCGTGAGTTTTGTTTCGAGATTCATGAGACTCTACCCAGGTGACTTGATTGCTACGGGAACAATTCCGGGGGTTGGTATCCTAAGGGAGGGGGATGTTGTTGAGGCAGGGATTGAGGGTATAGGTCTCCTGAGGAATACTGTGGAATCAGAGAGGTAATGTTTTTTTTACTTAGTTAACGAATTATTTAATAGAATGATCATTATCCCTGCAGTTGATATCAAGGATGGGGTGTGTGTGCAGCTTGTGGGTGGTAAACCCGATACAGCTAAAGCCTACGGCAACCCGCTGGAGATTGCCCTTCGCTGGCAGCTGGCTGGTGCTAAGCTACTGCACGTTATAGACTTGGACGCTGCTCTCGGGGTGGGAGATAACTCTGATACCGTGGCCTTAATCTGTGAGAGGCTGGAGGTTCCGGTGGAGTTCGGTGGCGGTGTGAGGGATTCTGGTTCAGTGGAGAGGTTTCTGGGATTAGGTATTGATAGAGTAATCCTTGGAACCTTTGCGGTAGAAGACTACAGCAATGATTTCAGGCAGTTAAACCGCTTAAGCGAAAAATTCGGGAGGGAAAGGCTGCTGGTTGCCGTTGATTCAAGGGGGGATGAGATTGTGGTCAAGGGATGGCAGGAGAGGACGGGAATAAAGACAACCGGGTTCATGGATAAGGTGGAGGATGTGGTTTGGGGTTTCCTGTATACGGATATCGGGGTGGAGGGGCGGATGGAGGGTATTGATTTCAAGAGAACCAGGGATGTTGTCGAGTCCACTGACCTGCCTGTGGTTGTTTCAGGTGGTGTATCCTCTAAGGACGATTTAAGGTTGCTTGAGGAAGCTGGCGCCTGGGGTGTGGTTATAGGTAAGGCGCTGTATGAGGGGAAACTCAGTTTCTTAAAAGATTAAGATAGATGCTATGAACCCGGAGAGCAGCCCCACTGTTATCGGGGGGAGCGCAGGAAGGGCAAGGCCTTTTCTGTTGAGTATGTAGACTACTATAGCGACTAAACCAATCAGGCCCCCTGCTGCTGTAACCAGCGAGTATTCCATGGGATAGTTCCTCAGGAGTGCTACTGTGAAAACAACAGGTAATGCCATATCCCCTGTACCTAAAGCCAGGTATCTGTCTTCGGATGGTATTGCAAACATCAGAGGTATGTTGCTTTCTGATTCATTAGCCAGGTTTGCTAGTTTAACCATGTGTTTGGTGCCGAATACCGCGATTATGTCATAAACCGATAGCACTATAATGAATATCAAGGCAGGTATAACGGAGAGAGATGCTCCTAGTATGGAGCCTATCCCGGGAATAACAAACAATAAAACAAAGTCCATGACTAAGATGCTGTTCCTTTTTAAAGCATAGAGTATCGTTAAGAGCATGGCGACTGTTAAACCAATCACTTGGTTGAATATGTTGCTGAATGTGAAATAGAGCCCTACCATGAAACCCGAGACTATCATTATCTTTATGATCCTGTCGAGACCGTATTTAAGCAACAAAAGCAGCAAACCCGTTGCCAGCAAAATCATTATAAATAGATAGATGCTGGAGTATGGGTCCTCCGGGTTCTCCGTCATGGCCTTAATCTCTCCCTTATCGATTTTTTCAATAACACCAGCTTCTATTCCATATCCGCCAGAGCTGATCCATAACGCTGTTCCCTGAATAAAGACGTAAATGAGGACCGCGATTAGGATGGAGTTTATCTTGTTCATTTATCTCCTCCATGGTACATGTTATATATTAATAGCTGTCTGTTCATATATTCTAACAAGATCGGATTAGGATGAATAAAGGTCAAGCCTCTCTTGAGTACATGATTGTAGCTGGTTTAGTAATCATTGTTGTTATTATAGGTTCCATTCTTGTCTGGGAGAGCGGTATTCTGGAAAGATGGGGTGGTGATAGGGGGAAGGCAGGGTTTTCTGAAGTGGATTTAGAGGATTGGGCTCTGTATCTGGGAGCAACCGACCAGTTTGTTGTTAAATTAGTGAACAGGGGTGGTGATGATGTGCAGATAGATGGGGTTGTTTTCATAGTAAAGGATGTAACCTGCAGTGACTTATCTCCATCTATTCTTCCTTCAGGGAAAACGGAGGTGCGGTCTTTGCCGTGCAGTAGCGGGCTTTCAGGTTTTTTTGAGCAGGGGGATTTCTATTCAGGTTCTCTGAGGATAAGCTACAACAACACCAGAACCGGGGTGGAGAGTACAAGCGACGGCAGCCTTTGGGGTGTCGTGGAATCCGGTAATGTATCATCATCAATAGCCTTGTCCTTGACGGTCTCCTCTAACGTGACAGGTGGCGAGATTCCCTTGCCTGTACAGTTCACTGCCACACCATCCGGCGGCTCACCCCCGTACATCTCGTATTCCTGGGATTTCGGGGATGGCTCTACCAGCTTAAGCCAGAATCCTGTTTACACCTATCTTGGTGCGGGTTTTTACACTGCAACCTGTACCGTGACTGATTCAGGTGGTGATACAGCCTCAGACAGCGTCACCGTCATGGCCTCTGCTCAGTCATCTCTTTCCTGCACTATACGGGATAATCTCTGCATGGCTGATGAGGTTTGCCTCTTTAGGATGGCTGATACATTAAATAGCCATGCTGGAACCTGTGCTGGAAGCTCCTATACCTACTGGGTTTGTTGCAGCATAACCGGGGGTTCACTGGATGTGGATGTGAGGGATGGCTGCTTTTCTGGGGAGGGCGGTGTTGTTTCTCTGGCTTTAGGTGATAACTCCCACGTGAATGAGTATGATGGCTCAGGAGGCTACCCTGATGACATTTGTTTGTCTTCAACGGAGGGTGACATCTCCTGCAGTTACGGAAGCTGTGGTGTAATAGGTGGAGAGTGTGTCGCATCCCTCTTCCAGGACTCTAACTCCCATATAGGGGACTGTAGCTATAATACAAACAGACAGATATGCTGCAGGCTGGAATAGTTTTTTTATTCCCTGCCTTCGGTGAACATGTATCTTCCGTGCCTTGGCTCATAGATTACTCCCTTGTTTTTGAGTTCTACCAGAATCTGTTCGGTCTTGAATTTATCAATACCTCTCTCCATAGCTTCCCCTACGATTTCATCGTGGGATGCCATATACTCCGGGCTTTCAGCGGCCAGGGATTTCATTATATCTTCCACGACACGGATTCTGTCTCTGGCTGTTTTCGAGTGTTCTGCTGCAACCCTGTCTATGTCAAACATTCCGGTGGCAGCGTCGTAAGCGATCTCCTGCAGCACGAAACTGGTTAACCGGATAGCCCTCTCCGCATCACTAACAGTTACCTTGTCACTTAGCCTGATTTTAGCGGAAGCCTCTGACAACCTAACCAGGGCCTCAAGCTGCCTTGGTGTTGCCTGCACTGTCTCGCTGCTACCGCTTCTCAAACCCACATAGAAATCACGTACCTTCTCCACAGCATCCTTTGTAAGCACTGGATTAACATTTTTTCTAGCGTAGGCGATGTATTTCCTCAGCAAGTCGATGTCTATGTCAGGTTTCACGTCCTCCTGCTCCTCGTCGGTTTGGTGCATTTTTAGCATATGCTCCGCCACCTCAGTATCCCGCTCCTTGTCCAGTATATCCCTTATGGGGAAGATTAGATCAAACCTGCTTATCAGGGTGGGGGGTATATCGAATTGCTCTGCCAGAGGCTTATATGAATCGAAGCGGCTGAATTTGGGGTTAGCTGCTGCTAGGATAGATGTATTTGCCAGGAACTTGGTGACAATACCTGCCTTAGCAACTGAAATAGTTTGCTGCTCCATGGCCTCATGCATAGAGCTCCTGTCGTCTTTGTTCATTTTATCGAACTCGTCGATGCACGCTATTCCCCCACCCGCCAGAACCAGGGCTCCTGCCTTCAGGGTCCAGCCACCTTCAGCGAACTCGTCCTTTTCAGCTGTCGCAGTCAATCCCGCTCCGGTAGTGCCTTTACCTGTCACATAAATGCTCTTGGGAGCTATCTGGTTCACGTACTGCAGAACCCTGGATTTAGCTACACCCGGGTCGCCTATCAATAGGAGGTGGATGTCCGGCCTCAGCATTGTTCCATCAGGCAGTCTCTTATGTCTCCTGCCTCCGAACAATTGCAGGGCTATCGCCTCCTTCACCTCATTATATCCATAGATCCCTGGAGCGATGGAGTGGGTGATGCTGTCATAGATTCTGGGGTCTTTGGCGAGCTTCTTTATCTCCCTGATTTCTTCATCCCCTATATCCACTTCCTCGAATTCCTTCTCCACCCTCTCTATGTTGTTGGCGTCAACGTATTTGAAATAGACGGAGCTGTTCTGTTTCGGTGGCAGCAGCCTTACTGTTCCCGTAACGATGACCTTGTCCCCTGGTTTAGCTGTATCCGTTAAGTCATCCTCCACCCACACCTCAATCCTCCTCGCCTGCTCCCCACCCTTCAACATCTCCAGCGGCTCCTGTATCTCCAGCTTCTGGATGTCAGTCCACCTGGATTCGTCTGGCACGAAACGGAAGTCTCTCTTCTTACAGCCTTTACAGTACAGGGGCGGTTTCAGGAATCGGGTGTTCTGCGGCTCGTCATGTACTGTATCGCATTTATTGCAGTAGAATCTTCCAACCTGCACCTTAGGCAACACGTCGCTTTGTTTGTTTATTACCCCCTCCACGGAAATCAGCTTCCCCACGTAATCTGAGGTTATCTCCCTCACCAGGATGGTGTATTTCTCCTGCTTGGGGAGGTTGTAGAAACGCACATACATCCTGGGGTCTTCGTCGTGGAAGTGAGGGTCCTCAATTAATTCAGGGTTTATTGTTACCCTGTCCTTTAGTGTGTTGTTGAAAATCCGTATTATGCGATCCGGGTCCTGGATTATTTCATCAGCTAATTCGTTGTTGTATCTCTCCAGCTCCCCGTAGTCTATGAAAAGGCTTTTTCTTTCAGGATACAATTCCCCTATCCTGTTTATCTCTCTCAGGTTGTTTTTCTTTTTAAGAAAGCCTTCTATCATAGCCATCTGGTTTTTTTTGTCAGCCATTTTGTGGAGGGAATAATTATTTGTATTGGTTGATAAAAAAACAGGTATGTGAAAAATATTTTTATTTCGTCAATCAACGTTTAATAAATGCAGTATCTTTTATACCATAAAATAAAAATCTGAGATAATGGATATGAAAAAGAAAAACGTCCTGGCAAAAAAAATAGCCGGTGAAGTCATAATATCCAAATGTCCAGGTAAGATATTAAGGAAATGGCGTGAGATCTTCGGAATCAAGCAATACAGGCTGGCTGATGCCATGGGGATCTCTACCTCCGTTGTCTCCGACTACGAGTCGGACCGGAGGAAGTCGCCTGGAGTTGGATTTATCAAGAGATACATTGAAACACTGCTCGACCTAGATGAAATAAACGGCAGCACAGTGGTGGAGAAGTTTTCCAGAGACATTGACATAGACGCTATACTGGATATAAGGGAGTTTCTGGAGGATGTCCCAGCCACGAAAATACAGAAGCTGGTCAGGGGTGTCATGTTGGTAAACAAAAACATAAAAGACATCTACCTTAATGGATACACGGTTATCGACTCCATAAAGGCCATCACAGACTTATCTGAATCGGATTTCATTAAACTCTATGGTTTATCAGCCAACAGGGCGTTGATATTTACCAAGGTACACATGGGTCGCTCACCTATGATAGCCATAAAGGTGACTAAACCCAAGCCCAGTATGGTGATAATGCATGGCCTAAAACCAGGCGATGTGGACAGGCTGGGCATAAAGATAGCTAAACTAGAGAACATACCGTTGATGGTTTCCACGTTGGAACATGAAGAGGATCTGATAAAAAATCTCAGGGGACTGAACACCTGAAAAATCAAGGGAAAATAAAGTGGCTGGAATAGTGGGATACGGCGTATACCTGCCGAAATACAGGCTTAAGGCGGAGGAAATAGCGAAGGTATGGGGCATGGACGGTGAGAGAGTCAGGGAATCCCTCCTAATCAATGAAAAAACCGTTCCCTCACTGGACGAGGACACTGCAACCATCTCTGTAGAGGCGGCAAGGAATGCTGTAGGGCATGCGGGAATAGATGCCAAGGATATTGGAGCGATATATGTGGGCTCAGAGTCCCATCCCTACGCTGTAAAGCCTACAGCAACCATCGTGGCAGCTGCAATAGATGCAGTAGAGGATCTCACGGCCGCTGATTACGAATTCGCCTGCAAGGCAGGAACAGCCGCGATGCAATCATGCATGGGCTTGGTTGATTCCGGGATGATAAAATACGGGCTTGCTATCGGAGCAGACACCTCCCAGGGGAAGCCAGGTGACGCTTTAGAGTATACAGCGTCTGCTGGAGGAGCAGCCTACATAATAGGCAAAAAAGATACCATAGCAGAGATAGTAGATACCTGCTCTTATACCACAGACACCCCTGACTTCTGGAGAAGGGAGGGCGTGGACTTCCCCTCCCACGGGGCGAGGTTCACCGGCAGACCAGCATACTTCAGGCATGTTATCTCAGCAGCGAAGGTGATAATGGAGAGGAATGATAAAAAGCCGGAGGACTTTGATTACGTTGTTTTCCATCAACCAAATGGCAAGTTCCCGCTTAATGCCGCGAAAACCCTGGGCTTCAGGAAAGAGCAGCTGGAGACTGGAATGTTGATCTCAGACATAGGGAACACCTACTCGGGAGCCACACCATTAGGGCTGGCTGCTATACTCGATAGAGCAAATAACGGTGATTTGATTCTCGCAGTCTCGTATGGCTCAGGAGCCGGCTCCGATGCCTTCATAGTAGAGGTTAATGGAAGAAACGAGGAGAAAAGAAACAGGAAGACGGTAAGAGACTATATTGATGGAAAGGAATACATTGATTATTCAGTGTATGTGAAATACAAGGGTAAGCTAAAAGGGGTGGCGCTGCAAAAATGACCTCAAGGGTTGCTGTAATCGGTGCAGGTATCACGGAATTCGGGGAGCTGTGGGATGAAAGCTTTCGTTCATTGATTACTGAGGCAGGTACTGAAGCAATAAATGATTCCGGTATTGAGGGTGAGAAGATTGACGCCTTGTATGTTGGCTCAATGTCCCCCGGGCTTTTCTCTGGACAGGAGCATGTAAGCTCTCTGGTAGCCGACCACTCAGGCCTGAAATGTATTCCGGCTACCAGGGTGGAGGCGGCCTGCTCATCTGGGGCATTGGCTTTAAGGGAAGCCTATCTATCAATCAAGTCAGGGGAGATGGATTACGTGGTTGTGGGTGGTGTTGAGAAGATGACGGACATAGCATCTAACTCAGCTGCTGTCACCCTGATGGGTGCCGGAGACCAGGAGTGGGAGGCGTTCAAGGGTGCTACCTTCCCCGGCCTCTATGCCCTAATGGCCAGGAGACACATGTATGAATACGGGACTACACTGGAGCAGATTTCACAGGTTTCGGTTAAGAACCACGACAACGCTGTATTAAACCCTAAGGCCCAGTTCAGGTTCAGGGTGACCCTTGAGGATGTGATGAATTCCACACCGGTAGCTGACCCGCTCAGGTTACTGCACTGTTCTCCAATAACCGATGGCGCAGCTGCTGTAGTCCTAGCCTCTGGTGAGAAAGCAAGAAAGGTATGCGATAATCCTGTATGGATTAATGCATCCTCCTGCTCTACTGATACCATCGCCTTACATGACCGCGAGTGTGTTTCCAGGACCGATGCCGCAACCAGGGCTGCAAGGGAGGCCTACAGGCGGGCTGGGATAAAGCCTCAGGATGTGGACTTCGCGGAAGTGCATGACTGCTTTGCCATAGCAGAGATTATGGCAATTGAATCCCTTGGGTTCTGCCAGCTGGGTGAAGGCGGCAGGTTCACTGAAAAAGATGAGACTTCCATTAATGGAAGCATCCCAGTAAACACCAGCGGGGGTTTGAAGGGCAAAGGCCACCCTGTTGGAGCAACAGGTATAGCGCAGGTTGTGGAGGCGGTGACCCAGTTAAGGGGTGAGGCAGGTAAGAGGCAGGTTGAAAATGCTAAAATAGGTTTGACGCACAACGTAGGTGGCTCAGGGGGAACCTGTGTAGTCCATATATTAAGCAATGAGTGAAAATGACGGGTATAGCAACACACTGGCGGTTGATCCCGCAGAGATATAACCTCGTGGGGACTAGATGCAGCAACTGCGGGAATAAATTCTTCCCCCCCAGGGATATATGCCCTGACTGCCGGAGGGCGGGGAATATTGAGGAATTCAGGTTCTCGGGTGATGGAAGGGTTTACTCCTATACCGTGATACACACCCCCCCTGAGGGATTCGAGTTCCAGAAGCCCTACGTACTGGGTATTATTGAGCTGGCTGAGGGGCCCCGGCTGTTATCCCAGATAGTGGACTGTAAGCCTGGGGATGTGGAAATCGGCAGCAGGGTGGAGAAGGTTTTCAGGAAGGTTATAGCTGACGGAAGAGAGGGAATAATAAGATACGGCTACAAGTTCAAGCTTAAGGATCACTAGGTCCTATCTAAGTATGAGGAGCTTGCTTATTCTTGTGTTTTCCTTTAATTCAAGTCGTTTCTCTTCCACCATCCCTGCCTTTTCTGGCATATGAAATCATCCACCAATTCAGCGGCTTCTTTCCCGGAGGAAATTTTCATATTGAATTCAATTAAAGAAAAACCTAGAAGGTTGTGATTCGGCCCTTCACGCACAGCTCTGTTATCTCTGTGATGTTCTCCAGCCACCATCCGGTTATCCTGCAGGCTTCCTTCTCCAGTTTCCTGTCGTAGTCATCTATTATGTTCACTGAAGCTATCACCGGCTTGTTTATGGGCTTCCCTATCTGGCTCATTATCCGAACGTGGACCTCTCTCGCTCCTTCCCCCGCTATATCCCTGGCTATTTCGTTGGAGAGGAGGTTGTAGATCTTACCGACATGGTTTACGGGGTTTTTCCCGGAGGTTGCCTCCATGGAGGAGGGCCTGTATGGTGTAATCAACCCGTTGGCTCTGTTTCCTCGGCCAACTGAGCCGTCATCTCCCTGCTCAGCGCTTGTTCCCGTATATGTGAGGTATACTGATTCCTTATCGTAGTTGTCTGCTGTGTTTATGTTTATCTCTATGTCCCTGCCTGCAAGCCTGGATGTGAAAACGCCTAGTTTCTCGTGGATTTTCTCTATCACATTCCTGTAGTCATCCATGTCTTGAACGTGTTTGGAAACGATTGCTGCAGCAATGGTTAATGAAATCCTGTCTTTGTTCCTGACACCCATAACCTTCACATCCTCCCCCAGGGCCTTGATTTTCAGCTTGCTGTTCATATATCTCTCCGTCTCCAGCACTGTCTTCTCTACAAGAGAGAAGGGGGCGAATCCGACACCAAAGGATGTGTCGTTGGATTTAGGCACGCCTTTCTCATCGAATACATGCTTCAGGTCCGCAGAGCCTTCACCAATCCTTTCATCGATTTCTGCGAACTCTTCGATATCTATATGCTTGAGGTTTTTGTTTAGATACTCTTTAGCTGATTTTATAGCCATCTCTGAGACGGGGATTCTATCTCCTCCAACCCTGTTGGTTGCTCTCCCGCTGAGTAAGAAATACACCGGCTTAATCATTTCTCCTCCGCCGAATACGGGGTCTGCTGCCCCCCCAACCAGCTCCACCTGGTCTGTGTTATGGTGCATTATTCTCCCGTACCTCTCCAGATATTCCATGGATAAGGTCCTTGATATTGATTCAGCGATCCCGTCGCATAAGGAGTCGGGGTGCCCTAAACCCTTTCTCTCCACTATCTCCACCATCTGCTGCTCTATGCCCTGTATCTCTGGGAAATCTACCACGATATTTGAGCCCATTTTTTACCAGCTTTTGATATTTTAGTATTTTGGAGGATACGGCTATAAATAAAATCCCCGACTTATATTCCCTGCAGTACATACATTAAGGATATGAAAAACCTGGTTTGTTTATCGCTGTTTTTATCCTGTATGGCATTAACGGGTTGCTTGAATACGGGGGAGTGCTCTCTGCCTGCTGACTGTGAGGACAGGCAGCATGAGGGATGCTATGGGGACTGGCTTTGCCGGAACAGTGTGTGG
>JAOZNG010000001.1:0-8414 GCA_029933895.1 archaeon | reverse complement strand
GTGTGTGAGTGGCGTTGCATGGGGGTTGAATCCAGTGAACCATCTCTTAATGAAACCGAACCAGAGTGCATGAACAATACAGACTGTCTTGTGGGTGGATGTAACGGCCAGCTGTGCGGCACCAGTGCGGAGATAATAAACCTTACATCAACCTGCGAGTGGGAGCTGAGGCATGAATGCCTTAAGAAGACATCCTGCGACTGCATCAATGGAAGCTGTGTCTGGAGTATTAATGGAGACTACCTGGAGTGCATGGAGGGTTATAATGTTAATGGGTCCCGTTTCTATTGCAACACTGATGAGGACTGTGTGCCAGCCGAGTGCTGTCACCCCAGGGAGTGCGTGAACATGAACCATAGACCTGATTGCTTCAACATCTCATGTAGCTTGTCCTGTGAAACCGCTCTGGACTGTGGGAGAGGGGAATGTATATGTTTCATGAACGAGTGCGTTGTTAAAGAGAAACATTATTAAATAAAAAAAATGGAAATCAATAACCGGGTAATTACCGGACTGCTGGCTGTGGTCCTGGTCTCTATTGTGTTAAGCTCTACGCTACTTAATAAGCCTGTTTTGGTGGAGTCTGAGGCCAGGGATTTGGAGGTTACGGTCTATAACAGCAACTTGGGTGTTGTTAAGGAGTGCCGGGATACGTTCCTCCATAAGGGTTTGAATGACGTGCTCTACAGGGGTGTTGCCTCAGGCATCGACACAACCAGCGTGAAACTTAAATCATTGGATGGGGATATTGATGTCTGGGAGCAGAATTACCGGTATGATCTCGTGAATATGCAGAAGATTCTGGAGAAATACATTGACCACGAGATTACTGCGTATCAGGTTTACGGCGACAAGAAGGAATTGGTGGAGGGAACCCTTCTGAGTTTCTCAGGGAACCAGATTATTTTGCGGGACCTGGAGGGTAACATAAAGACTCTCTCAACCAACAACTTTGTTTTACCTGAGCTTCCTGAGGGTTTGATCACCAAGCCAACCCTTGAGTGGCTGATTGAGGCAGATGAGGAGAGAAATCATACCCTTGAGCTTTCGTATATGACGTCAGGTATGACGTGGAGGGCGGATTATGTGCTCGTAACCAACGAGGATGACTCACTCCTTGACTTGAACGGCTGGGTTACGGTGACAAACAACGCAGGAACCACATTCAAGGACGCTTCCCTGAAGCTGGTTGCCGGAGACGTGAACAGGGTGCGGGCTCCGGGCATCCATGCAGATGTGTTGTATGGTGCTGAGGTATCTAAGGCCGGAGCGTCTCAGTTCGCTGAGGAGTCTCTTTTCGAGTATCACATGTATGACCTGCAGAGGAAGACTACGTTGAGGGACAGGGAGCAGAAACAGGTTTCTTTGCTTGAGTCATCTGGTGTGGATGTGGAGAAGGAGTATGTGTATGATGACATACGTGGTTGGTGGTGGTATGGCAGCAGTTACTCTTCTTCTGGGGATAAGAAGGTCGATGTCGTGTTGAACTTCAAAAACAGTGAAGAAAACAACCTAGGTATTCCGTTGCCTGCAGGTATTATGCGGGTTTTTAAGGAAGACAGCGAAGGCAAGCTGCAGTTCATTGGCGAGGATTCGATTGATCATACGCCAAAGGATGAGACCTTAAGGATTTTTGTCGGCCAGGCGTTTGACATAGTCGGGGAGAGAAAGCAGATGGATTTCAATCTTCTCTCGCAGTGGTATGAGTACACCTGGGAGGTGGAGCTAAGGAACCACAAAGATGAGGACATCACTGTGACAGTGGTTGAGAGAACCGGTGGGGACTGGCATATTATCCAGGAAAACGTCGACCACGTGAAGGAATCCAATAACGTGATTAAGTGGCGTGTGCCCGTTAAAGCAAACAGCGAAGCAAAGCTCACCTACACCATAAGGTATAAGAGGTACTGAGATGGACGGGAGAACCTCATTCATCATTCTTTTTTTTCTCTGCGGGTGTTTGCAGTATGTGGATGATTCGGCGACCTCCACATGTTCTACTACCTCAGCCTCTGTATCCTCCACGTTGCCTCCTTTGGAAGGTTTTGAACTGCATGAGTGGGGTGTGCTTGCCGGCTGCCCTGAGAGTGAATCATATTTCTTGACAGGCAGGCCGAAGCAGCTTCACATGGTCCGGCAACCAGTGATATACATACACTCAGAAAACAAAAAACCCTTTAATGTTGTGGTATCCTTCAGGAAGGGAAAACCCACTGATACATACCCTCCCGCGGTTTCTGATAAACCCAGTATCCTGCACTGGGAGAACATTCAAATAGTTGATAACTGCTCTGTTGTTAAAGGCAGAGGAGATGCGGGTTTCATTCCCCTGCAGGATATAATAGGTACATTAAATAATGTGGATGCTGACTGTCTGCAGGTGGCTGGTGTCAGGGAACGGTTCCTGTTCTATGAAGGCGAACTGGAGTTCGAGAACAGGGTTGATGTGGTCTATGACTTGGACTCTATGACTGCGACGTTAACGAATAAAGGAGATTATCCCGTCTATAACCTGATATTATCCCTGTCAACTGAAGGAACACATGTGTTCTCTCCCAGGGTCTATGCTGGAATAATGGATGAACTTTCCCCCAGGGAGAAAAGGGTTGTTCACTTATCCGACAAGATACCTGACGGCTCCATACTTGAAGGTGATCTAGTGTCTCTGGGTTTCACTGAGAGCGAGGCGGAGTCTTTCGCTGCCTTATGGGCTGATAGCTTTTTTCATCCAGCGAACACACCCGGTTTCGTTAATCTGGTGTATAGGGTTTCTGGGGAGGAATATGGTAGCATGATTTCTCTGAAGGTCTCCCCTGAGCCGGAGGAGATGATCCGGACGTTGTATGTGCTGGTGGATTTATCCAACGTAAAGAAAACGTCTGGTTGCAGTGTTGATGCTGACTGCGTGCCAGCACAGTGCTGTCATCCGACCTCATGTCTCCTTAGGGAAAACGCTCCCAGCTGCAGCGGCATAGTCTGCACCGGGGAGTGTGCTCCAGGAACAATGGACTGTGGCTGCGGACACTGTGCATGTATTAAGGGAGAATGCAGGATTGAATGGATACGAGAGAACAAGAGCTATTGTTAGATATGTTTTTAGGTTTGAACCGAAATAAACCGACGGGGGTTTATCTGGGGAGACAGTATTACTTTAATGTAGTGGATTCTCCTTACAGCGGTTTTGTTTGTTATACCGGTTTATGGGTTTATCTTGCCTGATGACTTAATGGGGGAAGCCGGTGGATGTTTATGTGCTCATGAGGTTGAGGAGTTACCTTGCGCGGAGCCGGCTTTGACTCTTCTGTTGGCTGTTGTGGCGGATCATGTATCGGGTATTTAATTAGGAGGAAGAGGATAATCTAAATAACATGAATATTGGGATATTTACTGACAGCTATTTCCCCCAGGTTAATGGCGTGGTTTATACGATAGATGAATGGAGGAAACGCCTTCAGGAATACCATAACGTCTATGTATACTACCCTGATGCTGAGGGCTATTCCCCCCGGGAGAGAGAGTACCCCTTCCGCTCCTTCGAGTTCAGGTTCTACAAGGGTTATCATGTAGCGTTCCCCACCGACATATCAGAGAAATCCAGGCACCTGGATTTAGTCCATATCCATGGGTTGTTCACGATGGCGATGGCTGGAGTCTATGCATCAAAGAAGCATGGTGTCCCGAGGATACTCACATATCATACCCCTGCGGATGACTACATAAACTACATAACCCGGAAGGAGCCTTTGAGGAGTACCTTGATGAGGTTCTATAATCTCTGGGAGAAGAGGCTTCTTAACTCCTGTGATTATGTTACCGCTCCCTCCAAGACCATAAGGGACAGGCTTCTGGGGAAAGGCGTCAGGGATGTGACTGTTTTATCCAACGGTGTTGATCTGGAGTTCTTCCACTATGTTGATCCGACAAATTTCAGGGAGAAGTACGGGATTGAGTCGGAGAGGGTTATTGGATTCTGCGGCCGCTTCGGCTACGAGAAACATCTGGAGGATATTATCTCTTTCTCTGATGAGTTTGATGGCGAGATTATTATGGCAGGTAAGGGTCCTGCGGAGGAGCACTACAGGCGGATGGCTGAAGCCAGGGATAACGTGAAGATCCTGGGCTTCCTTTCCAGGGAGGTGTTGCGGGAGTTTTATTCAGCACTTGATCTGTTTGTTTTCCCTTCAACTGCTGAAACACAGGGGCTTGTTGCTCTTGAATCAATGGCCTGCGGTGTTCCTGTTGTGGGAGCTGATGCCATGGCCTTGAAGGATACAATAGAGGATGGTGTGACAGGGTTCCTTTACCCTCAGGGGGACATCGAGCAACTGAGGGAGGGTGTGGATAAAGCCTTCAGTGAAAGAGAGAGGCTTTCCAGGAACTGTTTGAGGGAGGTGGAGAAGCATTCCGTGAAGAATACCATTAAAAAACTGCTGGAGATATACGAGCAGCTGGGGAAAAGCTAGCATCCAGCAGCAACCTTCACATCATCCTCATCTGCTTCGAAGAAGCTTTTCCTTGTATACGTTGTGGGGGAGGCTGCTTGGAGAGGGAATGTGGGAATGAATGCTGTCAGGTTTGATGTGCTGTGTTGGATAATGTAGTTTAAGATAGGAAACCTCGCCACGTTTGAGGTACAGTAAGGAATAACATTAGTTAAAGAAAAATCATTTCTTCGGCATATGGGATGTATTATAAGATTAAATCAATAAATAAAATTAGAGAGATAAAATGCTTTCTTACCTGATTGTGCCCGTGGTTTCTTTCCTGACCACATACATAACGGCTCCATGGATCATGCCCAAACTCAAGAAGGCAGGCTTAACAGGAGATGACGTTAACAAAAAAGAAAAACCGTCGCTGCCCGAGATGGGTGGTCTCGTGATAGTCTTCGGTTTCTCAGCTGGAATTCTCTCATCGATTTCCATGTACACCTTCTCACAACACGTACACCTCCTTCTCTGTGTAACAGAAATAAACAATCTCGAGCTGAACCTGGTGCTCGCATCCCTCTCCACGATACTGATCATGACCCTTGTGGGGATATTCGACGACCTCTTTGCCATGAGACAATCCATAAAAGCACTGCTTCCTATGTTCGCATCCCTGCCCCTTGTCGCGGTGCAGGCAGGGGTGTCCACCATGAGATTTCCATTCGTAGGCAACGTGGACTTTGGGATATTCTATGCCCTTATCCTGATACCAGTAGGCATAACCGGGGCATCGAATGTAACCAACATGCTAGCGGGCTTCAATGGATTGGAGGCGGGTATGGGTTTAGTAGCGTCCATGTCTCTAGCATACATCGCATGGAGCATAGATCGTCCAGAAGCCCTGATCCTGTTGCTTTCCATGTCAGGAGCTTTACTCGCCTTCCTCAAATACAACTGGTATCCAGCCAGGCTTTTGATGGGAGACATAGGAACCCTCTCCATAGGGACCATAATAGCAGCATCAGTGATTGTGGGAAACTTCGAAACAGCAGGGATTATTGTAACCATGCCCTACATCATAGACTTCTTCATAAAGCTGGCTAACAGATTCCCAAGCGATAAATGGTGGGGCGAGCTATACAACGGTAAACTAACCTGCAACGGGAAACCAATAAGCCTGTGCCAGTGGATTATGAAACTGAGCAACGGAATAAAGGAACAAAACCTGGTAAAGCTGTTAATACTCATCGAGTTAATATTCGGAGCTCTCGCGATTCTTTCAGTGAGTTAAGGATGGAGGAAAAAGATTTTATTGTTGTGGGCGGGGGAGTAAGTGGATTACTAAGCGCCCTAGCACTGGGGAAAGAAGGCAGAAACGTGCTTTTACTGGAGAAGGAGGACTATCTTGGGGGTGTATGCCGCTCCTACAAGGTTGACGGATACCAGGTGGACACAGGACCCCACATGATAACCAGAGTATCCCAGGGCCCCCTGAAGTATCTAATAGACAGCTACTTTGACATAATCCCCAATTTCATGCCACATGGCCGATACTATGTGGTCTTGAACAACAGGGTTAAACCCTTCCCCTGGAACATGAGGGACTGGGTATCCTTCGACCTACTACCTCAGGCGGACAGGATATACCTCATGAAGACGCTGTTCAGCATATCCTACCTCTTCAACAAGGGAGAGGACCTATCCAAGAAATCTGTGGCAGACTTCATAGGCAACGGCTTAAGCGAGCCCACCATCAGATTCCTTAACTGCATGTCTTATTTCATGACGGGAGCCCCCATGGATAAAACACCAGTGGAGAGGTTTGTTGACGCAGAACACTATAAAAGCCAATCCAGGGGGATGCTGGACAAAATATACAACATACTCATGAAGGAGGGAGCACAGGACCAGGTATATCCCAAGGGAGGTATACAGTCCATCATCACCTCCATCAAGGTATCCATCCCCGAGAAAAGAGTTGAATTAAGAACAGGGGAAAAGGTTGTGGGCATAAACCACGCCGAGAAGACAATAGAGTCCACTGGCGGAGAGTACCGCTACAATACATTAATTTACTCGGGATTCACCTCGGATTTACCGGAACTGACAGAAAACAAGCTCCCAGAAAACTATATAGACTCACTGAGTAGACTGTATAAGATTAACGCATTAACTGTCTGGCTTGGCTTGGACGAGAAAATATTCAAGAGGGACGGCTCCGAGATATGGGTGGACTCCGACCCCTACACCTGGGCAGTTCCGGTGTCAAACTACGACCCAAACCTTTCACCTAAGGGGAAACAGCTCGTAGGCTTCGCCTTCAGCCTGCCCCAAGGCTTTAACGAGAAAAAAGAAAAAAAGAGGTCTCTGGAAACAATATACGAGATAAGCCCCAGAATAGAGAGAAACGTGGACATGATACACTACCAGATGCTGATACCTGAGAAGGCTGTTTGGACCATCGACACACTCTTCGCGGACGTGAGAACCCCAATAGACGGCATCTATCTTGTGGGTACAGACACGGAAAGAAGGAGTATGGGCATTACCAGAGCCTCCTATTCAGTGAATACGCTATTATCCACACTCAAGGAGGATAAACGGATATAGAATTATTTCTTCCTGAACTCGGTGTAGCCACACTTACCGCAGGTATCCCTGTCCATGTGGTGGGCCATGAACACACCATCACCGCACTTGGGGCAAATCTTATTCTTCCTCCCCACTTTATCACCGGATAACACATACTGCTCCCACTTATTAACCATGGTTAATCACCTCCATCCCCCTTTTTATCCTTCGCTTCAGGCTCCTTCACCTCCTTAGCGGGGAAATTCTTGGATAGTATGTGTTTAGGCTCAACACCCATACTATCCTCATCGAAATAAACCTTAACCAAACCCTTTGCCTTGTTCATACCATACTCCGTACTGTATGAGTCTAGGACAGTAAGCCTGTTCTCTGAGTTCAACACAGACACCAGCTTTGCTCTCACATCCCCTCTGGAGGGAGTAGCGCCCTCAAAGCTGATAATGAACTCATACTCTCTCCTCCTGAGGAGAGGATTATCTCTCTCCTCCCGTATTTCCACATCCATTTTAAACCATCTGCTCCATGATTTTATCCACCTTCCCTTTCATAACACCGTCAACTTCCACAGCCACCAAACCCTCCCCCGGCTGGCCGTAGATGACTAATGAACCCAACGGTGCAAGCTTAATGGCAGCTAATGCCACCAGATCCTCTTCTCCCTCAATGAATATCTTATACCCTAAATCCGAACCAAGGGCCTTCTCCAAGGCACTGAATGCTTCGGGGGTTAAATAGCCGGCTGGGTTTTTAACCTCCACCAGCTCTGCTCTATGGTTTCTTATCGAGGACGGGAGCTTAATACTCTCCCTCTTAATCCTGCTATCATATACAATGATTTTAGGCTCCAGACCTGCCTCCAAGGCATCAGCTGAAACCCTATCACCCACACATATGAGGATACCTGATTCAATATCCAACTCCCGGATGTCGTCTAGCACCCTCCCGAAGGGTTTCTTAAGTTCCCGGCGGAGTGATAAAGGGAGCCTTAACAGCCTGTATTCCATCCTCACCGGACCTTCAATGCGAACTCTCCGGGGGTTTTTATTTCCATCCTGAGCGCAATCTTTGAATTCCCGGGGTCAATAACCGCCAGATAACCACTCCAATATTGTGAAGTGTGCCCCCCGCATACAGGACACGTATCTCCCTCAACAACCCTCATGCATTTTTTACATGCCCTCATTTTTCCTCCCTCCTTGGTCTCTTGCTCTTCTCTTTTTTAACCTTCTCCAACTCCTTCTTCTCATCCTCAAGCCACTCCATCTTGCCCAGGTAAGGCTGCCTCATAGTCAATCCAACCTTAGAGTCAGAGAACCTTGGTTTCAGGCTGACCGATACAATCCGGGCCCTTACCATGTCATCCTTCTTCAGCATCTTCTTGCTCTCCTTGCC
>JAOZNG010000169.1 GCA_029933895.1 archaeon | reverse complement strand
TATAGGCTCTATAGCGTCAATGGTGGTTTAGATTCAAAGATGAAACAAACAAAGTCAATTAAGCCGGGTAAGCAGAGGAAGTGGAGAGTTGATGCGCCCCTCCACAAGCGGAGGAAGTTTATGGGAAGCTGCCTTGACAGGAAGCTCAGGGATAAATACGGGAGGAGGACTATCCCAGTCAGGAAAGGCGATACAG
Organism: archaeon; assembly: GCA_029933895.1. Lineage (GTDB taxonomy): Archaea > Altiarchaeota > Altiarchaeia > IMC4 > QMZM01 > EX4484-2. Next base: position 3,056 of record JAOZNG010000169.1, on the reverse strand, counting down.
TGAAGATACTGAGGGGGGAGTTCAAGGGCAACAGGGGTGAGGTTACTGAGGTTGATTTAGGTAAATCCCGTGTATATATCGATGGAGTCAATATCAAGAAGACGGATGGAACAGATGTTGCTAGACCCATAGATCCGTCTAATATCATGATAACTGATTTAATGCTGGATGATAGGAAAAGAATCGAGTTACTGGAGAGAGGTATGAAGGAATAATGGCACACACCAAGAGAATCACAACAGGCTATGGAAAGAAACCAAGGTTTATCTCTACAGTAAGAGCTGGACCACATCCAAAAAAGAAGAGCATAACCCTCTCATATATCCTGAGAGATATGCTGAGATATGCTGGAACAGCGAAAGAGGTCCGGAGGATATTGAATGACGGTCATGTGTTGGTAGATAAAAAGGTCCGGAGAGACCCAAACTATGGCGTTGGTTTGATGGACGTGGTGGAGTTGCCCGAGGTCAAGAAGAGATTTATCGTGTTGCCAGAGAAAAAAAAGATGGTGTTGAAGGAGATAAAAAAGAAGGATACTGGAATAAAGTTATGTAAGATCGTAGGTAAAAAAGTGGTCAGAGCCGGCCGGATACAGCTCAACCTCCACGACGGCAGCAACATCATCGTGGACAAAAAAGACAGGAAGGATTACAGGACAAGGGATACTGTGGTGTTGAAGCTGCCGGAGAGGAAAATCAAGGACTTGGTGAAGTTCAGGGAAGGCAACACCGCCATGGTGGTTGACGGGGTACATGCCGGGGAAATCGGCAGAATTGATGAAGTAATGCCGGGAAGCAGGAAACATAAATCATTAACCAAATTAGGTGGACTGCAGACGTTAACCAGCTACCTGTTTATTGTAGGTAAGAAGAAACCGATGCTGGATTTGTAGAATGAAATACGCGAACGTTATGGAGGAACCGAGAATAGGGAAGGTTGTGGTTAACATAGGGGCAGGCGAATCCGGCGAGAAACTGGTTAACGCGGAAACCCTCCTAGAGCGTTTAACCACAAAAAAACCGGTCAGGACTGTCTCGAAGAGCAGGGTTCCCTCATGGGGTTTAAAAAAAGGTGACCCCATAGGGTGTAAGGTTACTTTAAGGGGCAGGGAGGCTGAGGAGTTCATCAAAAAATGTTTCATTGCAGTAGACAACGAAATAAAAGCCAGGAGCTTTGATGATGAAGGAAATCTGTCATTCGGAATCAGGGAATACATTGATTTCCCGAAAATGAAATATGATCCAGACATCGGCATATTCGGCATGGATGTTACTGTGACAATGCAGAGACCGGGATACAGGATAAAAAAGAGACGGATAAGAAGGAAAAAAATACCGCGCGGTAAAAGAATTACCCGAGAGGAGTCGATGGAGTTCATAAAAAAGAAATTCAGGGTTGAGGTAGTTGGAGACTAGATAAAATGTCCAAGAAAAACCCAAGATTCGATGTGAAAAACCTGAGGTGCTCTATATGTGGGGCAAAGAGGGGATTAATCCATAAATACGGCCTGCATATCTGCAGGAGGTGCTTCAGGGAGAACGCTGAAGGAATAGGATTCAGGGTTTATAGCTAAAATGGTTGAGATAAAATTGTTCGGTAAGTGGAGCTTTAACGATGTGGTTGTGGGGGATGAGGGACTGCAGAGATATATATCCCTCGACCCCGTATATGTCCCGCACACAGCCGGCAGACTTACAGGGAAACAGTTCTCTAAGTCTAAGATGAACATAGTGGAGCGCCTGGTTAACAAACTAATGCGAAGCGGTCAGGGAACCAGAAAGGTAGCTGGCAGGTACATCAGGGGCTCAGGGAACACGGGCAAGAAATATAATGCAATAAATACGGTTGAGAAGGCATTCGAGATAATAGCCAAGAGAACGGAAAAGAACCCCATCCAGGTTTTCGTTGATGCAGTGAACAATTCAGGGCCTAGGGAGGAGACCACTACCATAATCTATGGAGGAATCAGGTACCATAAGGCCATAGATGTTTCATCCCAGAGACGGATTGATTTCGCTCTTAAATACATAGCCCTGGGGGCGTTCTCTAACTCATTCAACTCCAAGAAGTCTATCGGGGAGTGTCTCGCTGATGAGATTATATGGGCTTCAAAGTCAGACACCAAGAGTTACGCAATCCAGAGAAAGGAGGAAACCGAGAGAATTGCTCAATCCTCAAGGTAATTGAAAAATGGGCAGAGCGAAAAAGATGGCGGAGAAGATCAGGGCTCTGATAGAGAAGCCTGAGCAAATCCGCAACATGGGTATTGTGGCACACATAGACCACGGGAAAACAACGCTTTCAGATAACCTCCTCTCTAATGCTGGAATGATTTCGAAGGAGATGGCCGGCAAGCAGCTGGCCCTGGACTTCCACGATGATGAGAGGGAGAGAGGCATAACCATTAACGCAGCTAATATATCAATGGTACATCCCTACGAGGGCAGGGATTATCTCATTAACATGATAGACACCCCTGGGCATGTCGATTTCGGGGGTGATGTTACTAGGGCTATGAGAGCGGTTGACGGAGTTATCGTTGTGGTCTGTGCCGTGGAGGGTGTTATGCCCCAGACCAAGACCGTAATCAACCAGGCTATTAAAGAAAACGTAAAGCCTACATTGTTCATAAACAAGGTTGATCGCTTGATAAACGAGTTAAAGCTTTCACCTGAGGAACTGCAGAAGAGGTTTCTGAGGATTATCCAGAACGTTAATAAATTGATTAAGCAGAGACAGCCTGAAGGGAAAAACTGGACTGTTAGTGTAGAGGAGGGTTCGGTTGCCTTCGGTTCAGCATATCATAACTGGGCTATATCCGTACCCTATATGAAGAAGTCTGGGATCACATTCAAGGACATAATAGACTTCTGTAACGACGATAGACAGCAGGAGCTTGCTGACAGGGCTCCAGCCCATGAAATTATACTGAATATTGCGGTGAAACACTTACCTAATCCCCTCACAGCTCAGGGGATGAGGATTCCGCAGATATGGAAGGGAGATTTTGAATCCGGCATAGGTAAGTCAATGATTGCCTGCGACCCCGAGGGCGA
>JAOZNG010000168.1 GCA_029933895.1 archaeon | reverse complement strand
AGAGGCTGATATAGAGAAATACCTCAATGAGTTCGGGGTCCAGAAGGGCATTGCTAAAGCCGAAACATACGTGAACCTCAATGGCAGGTTGCTTGGAGGACACTCTAACCCCAAGAAACTGGTGGATAAACTGAGAAACCTCAGGAGACAGGGGAAGATTCCAGCTACTGTATCTCTCACGTACAGGAAAGAGAACTCGGAGATCCAGGTCTACACCGACAGGGGCAGGGTTCTCAGACCCCTGATTGTGGTAGAAGACGGTAAATCCAAGCTGACAGATGAACACATTAAGGGATTGGAGGAGGGAAAAATAAAATTCAATGACCTGCTGAAGGAAGGTGTAATCGAATACGTTGACGCGGAAGAAGAGGAAAACGCCTACATATCCATGGACGGAAAAAATTTGAATAAGGAACACACACACATGGAGATAAGTCCCTCCCTGATCCTGGGTGTTCCTTCAAGCTTTGCACCATATCCAGAGCACAATTCATCCCCTAGGGTTACTATGGCCGCCTCAATGGCTAAACAGAGCCTGGGGTTGTATTCAGCTAACTACCACATGAGATTCGACAGCAGAGGAAATGTCCTCAACTACCCGCAGATACCCCTTGTAAAGACGGACATAACAGACAGCATTGAATTCGAGAAAAGACCTGCTGGGCAGAATTTTGTCGTGGCAGTGATGAGCTTTGAAGGATACAACATGGAGGACGCAGTAATCATCAACAAGAGCTCCATAGACAGGGGTCTCGGAAGATCAACATTCTATAGGACATACATGGCCGAAGAAAGGGGTTATCCAAGCGGTCAATATGATAAATTCGAGATACCTGACGAGAAAGTAGAGGGCTACCAATCAGATGAAACATACCTCAAACTGGATGAGGAGGGACTGATACTTCCTGAGACTGATGTGGAGTCGGATGATGTTTTAATAGGCAAGACCTCACCCCCAAGATTCCTGGAAGAGATTGGACCATACGGTATAATAGAGGAAAAGAGAAGGGAGAACTCTACGACTGTGAGGCATATGGAAGCTGGCACAGTTGACCAGGTTATCCTGACCGAGACTCTAGAGAAAAACAAGCTGGCGAAGGTAAGGGTTAGAAGCCAGAGGATTCCAGAATTGGGAGACAAGTTCGCTTCAAGGCACGGGCAGAAGGGTGTTATCGGTCTATTAGTGCCTCACGAGGACATGCCCTTCACCAGAGACGGGGTTGTGCCTGATCTAATAATAAATCCTCACGCTATACCATCCAGGATGACGGTTGGCCACGTTCTGGAGATGATTGGGGGTAAAGTATCCTCACTTAAAGGCAGATACACTAATGGTACTGCATTCAACAATGATGGGGAGGAATACCTCAGAAACGAGCTTGAATCCTTTGGCTTCATGGATAACGGAAAAGAGGTGTTATATGACGGATCAACAGGTGAGAGATACCAGGCAGAGATTTTTGTGGGAGTGATATACTACCAGAAACTCCATCACCAGGTAGCTAACAAGATACATGCAAGGAGCAGGGGGCCTGTGCAGATGCTCACCAGACAGCCCACAGAGGGAAGAGCCAGGGAGGGTGGATTAAGGTTTGGTGAAATGGAGAGAGACTGCCTTATAGGCCACGGTGCCGCCATGTTGCTGAAGGACAGGCTTCTTGATGAATCAGATAAGGTCCTGGTGCATGTATGCTCCAAGTGCGGGTTGATAGCCATAAGAGACGTTGAGAGAAAACAGATATACTGCCCGATATGTGGCGAGGTCACGACTTATCCCCTAGAGATAGCCTACGCATTCAAGCTTTTGCTTAATGAATTAATTGGCATGTGCATTTATCCAAAACTTATCTTAGGTGAGAGAGTCTAAAAATGGCCGTCGTGAGAAAAAAGATCAAGGAGATAAAATTCGGCGTCTTCTCGCCGAAGATGATAAGAAAGCTTTCATCTGCTAGGATACATACACCCAACACCTATGACGAAGACGGCTATCCAGTGGAGGGTGGTTTAATGGACCCCCGGCTCGGGGTTATAGACCCGGGTATCAGGTGTAAGACCTGCGGAGGCAGGCTGGGTGAATGCAAGGGCCACTTCGGTAACATAGAGCTTATCAGGCCGGTAATCCACGTGGGATACGCTAAAGAGGTATATAATCTGCTCAGGATGACGTGCAGGTCATGTGGCCGGTTACTCATCCCAGAGGATGAACTCAAACAATACGATATCGGAAACGTCAGGGATTTTGAGATGGAGGAAATAGAGAAGAACGCCATAAAGGTCTCGAATTCAGAAAAAAAGTGCCCTCACTGCGAGGCGGAGCAAAAGAAAATCAAGTTCGTCAGACCTTATTCATACTATGAGGGTGAAGACAAGCTACTGGTTACCGATGTAGAGGAGCGCTTTGAGAGGATAACAGACAACGACCTGAGATACCTGCATATGGAGATCAGGCCGGAGTGGATGATTCTCGAAACAATCCCGGTATTGCCCATAACCACAAGACCGTCAATAACCCTTGAATCCGCTGACAGAAGCGAGGATGACTTAACCCACAAGCTTGTGGACATATTAAGGATAAACCAGAGACTGGAGGAGAACATAAACTCGGGTGCGCCTCAACTGATTATAGAGGATTTATGGGCCCTGCTCCAGTATCACGTCGCAACCTACTTCGATAATGGAATAACCGGTATTCCACCTGCCAGGCACCGGTCAGGCCGGCCATTGAAGACCATAGCCCAGAGATTAAAGAGCAAGGAAGGCCGATTCAGGAAAAACCTCTCAGGTAAGAGGGTTAATTTCTCAGCTAGAACAGTCATCAGCCCCGACCCCAACCTCAGCATCAACGAGGTGGCTGTCCCTGAGCTTATTGCATTAGAGCTTACTGTTCCCGAGGAGGTGAGCGAGAGAAACATAGAAGACTTGAGAAAACTGGTACTGAACGGTCCCAAGAAACATCCAGGAGCACACTACGTTATCACAGAAGAAGGGAGGAGAAGGATTATGGATGAAAACAAGGAGTTTATCGCTGAAAATCTCCAGACAGGTGACATCGTGGAGAGACACATAAATGATGGAGATATCGGCATATTCAACAGGCAACCCTCCCTGCACAGGATTTCTATGATGGCGCATCAAATAAAGGTGCTGCCCTACAACACCCTGAGAATGAATACAGCAGTCTGCGCTCCATACAATGCAGACTTCGACGGAGACGAGATGAACCTCCACATCCCACAGCTTGAGGAGGCCGTCGA
>JAOZNG010000167.1 GCA_029933895.1 archaeon | reverse complement strand
ATCTGGAGTTGTCTCTGTATGTAGTTTTATCTTCGTAGGAGACAGAGTGGACTTCCGGAGGATTGTCCAGGACTTCAAAGGCATTGGATACATAACAGTAATCTACTGTTGAAAACCCGGAGGGGTCATATACCTTCATTCTTAAGTTGAAGAGCCCCAGGGGAGCAGACAGGGGAAAATATTTCGTGATAAAAACAGTATTTGGGACAGCGTAATCTATCTGAACGTTTTCAATCCCCATCCATCCATTGGACGAATTGTTGTAAATCTCTATTAGATATTGCATATCTACAATGCTTGACTGGTTATCGGAGATATTTAGTTGAATAGTAACACACTCACCTCTTCTGACTTTCGTAGGAGAAATCTTCACGTTGGTAATCTGAGGAGGGGTGTTCGGAGGGTTGTCCACAGTAAAGAACGTTAACGTCTGATTCTGGGCTTTGTATTGGATGGGATATGGGGGTTGATTAAAGAATGTAGTGTTTAAAACATTAGCAAAGATGAAAGCCACCTTTGACCCGTTGTATTCAAATGGTGAGAGGTGAAATTTAAAAAGCGAGGAATGGATAGAAAAAGGAGTGTTCGGGGGAGCTGGTGGGAGGGGGGGGTAGAAATGATAGCAGCTAATATTCTTGTAAGATATCTCCCCTTTCAATAGTGTTCCTTTATTCAGGGGGAGCTTTGTGAAGAGTATGCGATCCCCTGCACCGGTGAGATCATGGTTGTATATTATTAGATCTTTGTAGCCGTCAAAATCAACATCATAATTTTGTGAGGCTCCTAAACCGTATATTTGATACAGTGGATCTTCATTGTATACTTTAAAGCCGCGGTTTATAGACACTCCTCCCGAGTATGGATTATCAGGATTAGTTAGATGGATTAACAGATTACGTGGCGGGTATTCATACAGGATTATGTCATCCACCCCATCATCATTTATCTCACTGACAAATAAATCAGTGTAGTCGGTATCTTTAAGGCTTATTGTGAAGTCCGCTATGTCATCTAAGTTGTAAACACCATCATAACTGCTGATATTATAAACACACCAGACATTGGTATTGAAATCCTGAGATAGATCCTTAATAATGAGATCAGTTCCCGTCTTGTTATCGAATTCACAAGCAATTATCTTGGGGGAATAACGCTCTGCGAACGAGACTATAGAGGTTAGATTGGTGGCTTGTGCAAAAAGGGTTGTAGAACGTATGGCTCTTGAATCTATTATACCATGTTCCCCACTGCCATTGATAATCTTCACTCCAAAATAGCTATTCTTTGGATTGGTGTAGTTGATCGCCTTATAAGTGTAAACTATCTCATCGCGATTGTCGTTATTGAGGTCTAGTAGCTTTATTGTGTAACCATGAGAAGAATCAGGAACATTTGTATATATAAGGTCGGGATGAGTTCCTGGTCTGCTGATGTTGCACTCTATCTTGGGACTCAGGCTTCTTTTCCCATACACCACACTAATGCTCACATTTCTGTACTCTGGATAAGAATGGGCGCCGGGGGATTTTATTGCGGCATTTTGAAAGATGACGAATACCAAGTCGGAGTAGGAGTCCCCATTAAAATCGCCAACATCATAGGCATATTTATTGAAATCGGCGCATTCGCTTCCATTTACTGTCTGATCGCTGGAGGGCTTAATATAGGGTATAAAGGATACGTTGTTGGGTCCTAATATTACCACATCGGCGCTATCCGGTGAAAATGTAAAGTTATTAGGCCTATCAAGAACGTCCAGGAAGATATAGATCAAGAAGCATCTATATCCCTTGGAGGGAAGAGTACGGTTAATTGTAGCTATTGATATGTCAAGATTCTCGTCTCCATTAAAATCCCCATATTTTATATCATATATACTATTGCTTAGACTGCTTTCGGTCCAATTGAAATTAAAGAAATTAGAGAAGTTAAATCTTTTTAGAAGAGTAGTGGGGTAGTGTGTGCCGTAGTTAATGATGCGGCTGGAATTATATTCATAGGTTTGATCTAAAAATTGCGAGGATTGTTCTAAAATCTGTTGTTCTGTTAAGAATTTGATTTCCTGTGCAGTGGATAGACTGACAGCTTGAGCGGGGGGCTTGATCGGTACAAAAACTTCTGGCTTCATCTGGTATGAGATGATCACAACGCCCAAGATTAGCAGAATACGAAACATCCCTAAAATTGCCGTGTGAGGCCGCATGTGCTCACCCCAATAGATATGACAAAGGCGAACCCCAATAAAAGGCTTTCGGCAAAGATGTTTTTAAGCCACAAAAAGAAATAAAAGGGTTGGTAAAGACCCAACCCGTATGACCAACTTATTTAACATACCATGCGCCTACAAGGAATCTCGGCAAGTCCCAAATAATAGGACCGACTCCCGCGGGGTCCTGGACTCCAATCTTCATTGAAAACGTGTACTGACCAGAATCCTTGACTTTGATCATTAAGAGGGGATCCCCATTACCCTGAGGAACATAGATATCTTGATATGCCTCTGCACTGGCATAATGTATCGGAGAGTTCGGATTGGTGGTAATCTTCCATGCAGTGAGGTTGTAATAGATCCTCACGGCTCGTGGAACCTGATTGGATCTGGAATCGCTTGCACTTCCTGTAGCCGAGAACCACACCTCGCCGTTAACCCTAGAAACAGAGGAGGGGCTATTGAAATAGTAATTCTTGTTCCCGTCAACGTAGCTCATCCTCCCTACACTGTACATGACCGTCGGCGCAGGTATTGGGTAAAGAAACATCGTGAAGGGTCTCTGGTCCCAGTTAGATGAATCTACGAACTCAATGCCGCAGGGGGAGTAACCCGTGGATGGTTCGGGTGACACGTAGAACAAATCACCGTTATTAACTGAGGATAAATCGGTGGGTATGGTGAACGGAACGTGGCCGGCAGAATCAGTAGTCTTTATACAAAAAGATCCCGTTGTTAGATCTTCTAATTTCACTGAAATCCCGGAAACTGGCTGTTGTGTGTCGGAATATTTTATGTAGACGTGTATAGTGTACGGTGTCCCCACGTAAGTGGCTTCAGCCTCTCCATTATCATTTAGCAGGCTCACCAAGCCTCCCCCAGCAGATAGAAACAGGAGGAGGGCTACGCCTATGAAAGCCTTCTTTTCCACTTCTCATCACCTCTTTTTTTCTTTTGATACCCCCCCGAGAGGTCTCGGGGAGGGCAAAGAGTGTATCTTCACGTTTTTATTTAATAATTATGCACTTTCCGAACGCTAATGAATGCATTAGCGTTCGAA
>JAOZNG010000166.1 GCA_029933895.1 archaeon | reverse complement strand
TTTGAAGAAATGATAAAAAATGAAAGATACGCCAAGCTAGATGAGATAAGCAGAAGATACAGCAACAGATACAACAAAGACAAGGAATTACAGAAGATATGTGAAAACATAATGAACTCTCTGGCAGCCGACGACTACAGCACCCTCGAAGAAATAAGAAAAGACCTGAAACAGCTGATATCAACCAGAAAACTACATACGGGGGGTGGCACAGGACTATGGTTTGAAAACAGGAGATAAATAACTCAAGTAAAAAGTCCGTTTATGTATCTCTCCGGCGTCTCACTAACTATCGGATCCAAATCCCGGGGGAAGCATTTACTGTAGTTCCTCCACCTAAAGCGTTCATCCATGAACACGATAACTCCCCTGTCTTTTTCTGTCCTAATACACCTACCAGCTGCCTGAAGAGCTCGATTCATGGCGGGATAAACGTAACCGTAATCCCAGCCCCTATCAAACTTGAAATCATAGTAGCCTATCAAGGATTTCACCTCCAGGTTTGGTGTCTCGAGAGGCAGGCCTACTATAATCACGGCATCAAGCATGTTGTTGGCATAATCCAATCCCTCAGAGAATGAACCAGCCTGCACTCCCATCAACAACCCACCTCCACTCCCCATCAAATTAACAAGCTGGTTGTGTAAATCCACTCTCTCCTCCTTGTTCATCCCCCTCCTCTCCACAAGAACTCTCTTCCCTACTATCTCCTCATCCAGCAATCTCTTAACCCTCTCCATCAAATGGTAGGCGGGGAAAAACACAGCAATGTTTCCGGGAACAAGAGATGATATCCTGGATATAATGGAGGCATATCTCCTGAACATGTAATCCGATCTCTTCGAGTATCTGGTAGTGACATTGGGTACGATAATAGACACTCTGTTCTCCCGTGGAAAAGGGGACCTGTATTCCCGCAAAAGAGTCCTCTTGAGGTTGAAGCCTAAGACATCAGCATACATCCCCTGCGGGAGAAGTGTTCCGCTCATCAAAACCGATGAACAAGACTTGGAGAATATCTCGGTGCTGGAAACGGATGGATCAAGGCATCGATAGCTCAGACGATGATATCTCTCCCTGCTGAGAATCCTCGCATATCCTACATCCTCCCCCATCCAGCTCTCCAGAAATCTTGCTATAGACCGTGAATACGATTTATGCCTGTGGGGCACCTCAAGGACTTTCTCACCCAAAGCCTTCACCTCCTCCATGAAGTCTTCATATCCTGCATCCAGTCTATCTTCTACAAGTGAGATAAACTCACCCCTTCCTACAAGCCGCTCGCCTTCCTTCCTGACTCCCGCCCCGAGATGCTTCAGAATGGACTGCAGGCCCATATAGTCCTCGGCTGTGCCCTCCTGTCCCATGAAACGAGCCTCCCTTATTGCCCTGGAAAGTTGTTTCTCTGTCAGGTTGTTGCTTAGGAGGCTTCTCACCCTCTCGGGGAGGTTGTGGGCTTCGTCCACAACCAATACCGCATTCTCCAGTTTCTTGTTTAACTTAGACAGGAACGCCTTTCTCACCTTCGGAGAGAAGATGTGGAAATAGTCGCATACAATGATGTTAGCGCTCTTTCCCACCTCTATGCATATCTCGTAGGGGCACATCTTGTGTCCAGAGCATTTATCTGATATTTCCTCGCTATGGAAGATGTTCTTTTTTATATCCTCCACCACCTTGACTGCTTTCTCGGAGAGTTTGCCTTTCCTGACCCTGTTATAGTAGATACATCTCTCGTCTCTTTTCTGTTTACGACAGAATTGATTGAACTCCCTTGAGCTTAAATCCCTCATCGGGTAGGGGCAGACCCATTGCTTGCCTACGATATCGACTGCCACGAAATCGGTGCCGTGCTTTTTCTTGATTTTCTTCAGAGTATCCACTACGATAACGTGCTGGGTGTGTTTTGGTGTCAGGAAAAAAACTGTTTTGTTTTTCCCGAGGGCGTACTCCAGAGCAGGAGCCAGTACCGCGACAGTCTTGCCTATGCCTGTGGGCGCGTGAGCTATGAGGTGCTTTTTTTCCCTGAGAACCTGCATCACATCATCCATGAACTCCCGCTGCCCTTCCCTGACATTCTTGAACGGGAACAAACCTGCCATAGATTAACTAACTGAATACATGATGAAAAACCAGTAAAATCACTTCATTCACCGTCATTTAAATAATTAATTCCTATAGATGATAAATGGACTCCGTGAATCACAGACTGAGGAATATAGTTCTGGCTTCATTGATTACTTCACTGTTGCTGTTTAGTGGATGTGTTCCTTCGATCCCGCAGTTAAAGGGGAATGCTAGCCCCACTACAGCAGTATCCTCCACAACCCAGGTAACTACTCCAACCGCAACCTCTACGACGACAGCACCTACGACAACATCCACATTCGCATCTACGACAACAATAACCATAGCATCTACGACAACGACACTCTCCTCTCTTGCCCGGAAGATAACATCCAAGGCAGTGATGTTAAGCGGGGATCTGAGGTCTGACGTAGACGTCATCCAGACCCCAGACAAGAAGAAGGCATTGATTGCCTCCAGAACAACCTTTGGGGGAAGCTACCTAGACGTCATAGACATTCAAGGAGAGAGAATAGATAAAACAATTACATTATCCGGCGACTTAAGGTCTGGTGTGGACCCGGCTGTTACGGGAGACGGCAGCACTGTCCTGGTACCTGTCAGGGTATACTCCAGCAGGCAGGGCATCCTGGAGATAGTAGACCTCTCATCCGGGTCAGGGACCACTGTACCGCTTACAGGAGACCTGGACTTTGATGTGGATGTTGTTTTAACACCTGATTATAAAACAGCCCTCATCCCCACCAGAATTGAATCCCTGACTCAGGGCTTCCTTGACCAGATAGATCTCTCCACAAACAAGGCCGTTAAGAAATACAACCTAAAAAACGACCTGAAAGCAGGAGTTGATGTCGTAGTAACCTCAGACAGCAGGACAGCTGTTATGCCCTCAACCTATGGCCGGGGAAGCTCCGTGGACCTGCTGGATTTACAAAACAAGGTCATATCCAAGACTCTTGGTGTGCCAGGAAGCCTTCAACTGGATGTGGACCCTCTACTGGTGGAAGACATGAATCTAGTGCTTCTTCCGACCACGAACCAGGAACATGGATACCTCAACGTAATCGACTATCTGTCGGGGAAGGTGCTCTATAATGTCAATCTCTCAGGGACATTGCAGGAATACATAGACGTCAGGGTTTCATTAGATGGTATGACTGCATACATGCCATCCCATAAGAAGGCTCAGGGATTTGTTGACT
>JAOZNG010000020.1:8183-12489 GCA_029933895.1 archaeon | reverse complement strand
TCACCTACAATGATACAAAGGCTAAAGAATATGCGCTGGCGGCCTTGGAGTTATATTCCAGCATCAACAACACTGGAGGAGTGACCAACTGCAACGACATCATAGAACGAATAAACCAGAGACTGGGTGTAACAGCAAGCACCATCCGAACATCATCAACAACCAGCGCAGACAGCACCTCAACCAGCAGCACAAGAACCACCGAACCCTATAAAAAAGACAGGGGATTAAAGGCATGGTATATAATCCCTGCTGTGATTGTAATCACCGTGTTCCTTTATTTATTTTATCATAGACTAAGGAAGGAGAGGTCTTCATAGAAAAATAAACTGTGACAATACGTTTCCAAAGAGGGCGAACAAAAGGAACTGCAGGAATCTGGTAGGTATGCATATCAATATGAAAGGTATTATCTCCATCCTGCCGACTCCGGCCGAAATAGTGAACAGCTTAAACGGCAGGGGCGTGAGAGCTCCCACCCCAACCGCATAGACCCCATATCTCTCAAAGGACCTGTCTACCTTCCTTACCTTCCCTTCGTCGAATAGCCAGACCAGAAAAGGTCTCCCCCCCAGCATGCCCAGATAATATCCTACAACAGCCCCAAAAACGGAACCAACTGTTGCTACAACAACCACAGAGAAGACATCAAGCTTTAATGCTGTGCCAGTCGTTATTATTAGAGCCGTAGGCACCGGAAAGATGAAGGACTCCAGCAGGGCTGCAACAAATATACCGGCAACGCCGTTGGACACTATAAGCTCCTTCGAAAAAGCGCTGAATGACCCGAACATTTTTTTCCCTTTTTAAGAGGCAACAATATTTATCTTCCAAATTCGTATATATATATGTTAGAAATATGGACCCTAAACTGATTAATGACATATTAGCTAAATCTATGAGCAGCGATCACGTCAGCATAATAAACAAGCTTTCTGAACCAAAGCGCGATGAAGAGATTGCCACCGAACTAAACATGAAAGAGACAACCGTCAGGACTTTATTGAATGATCTACACGGTGAAGGCTTGGTTGACTATAAAAGAACAAAAAACAAGAAAACGGGATGGTACACCTACACGTGGAATAAGAGGGATGAAAAAATCAGTAATTATGTGGTAAACCATTTAAGCCTTGAACTGCAAAAATTGAATGATAAACTGGATAGAGAAGAAAACGGCACAATACTGGCTTGTTCCTGTTCACGGATCCCCCTGAGTGAGGCTATGGAGATGGATTTCTTATGCCCTGAATGTAATAAACCATTCCAGATGCAGGATAACTCAAAGGACCTGGAGGGTATCAGAAAAGAAATTGACTCCATCAACGAGATACTTCAAACAAAAGGCGATCACAGTATTAAATGAGTTCTGTGAGAGAGACGTTATTGAACACTCCGTGGCGGTCTCAAGGCATGCTGTTGAAATCGCCGAGAAACTGCGGGATTCTGGCCTGGAGGTTGACTTGGATTCTGTGGAAATCGGCGCGCTTTTACATGACATAGGGAGATGCAGGAGCCATGGCATAGATCACGGGGTCAGGGGGGCTGAGATTCTTGAACAGATACCTGAGTTAAGTGAATACTCACGGTACTGTTTGACCCATATAGGCGCCGGCATAAGCAGGATGGATGCTGTGAAGCTGGGATTGCCTCCAGGGGATTATGTACCATCCACCATCGAGGAGAAGATTGTGGCCTATGCAGACAACATAACGGAAGGATACAGGAAGGTGGATGTCTCCGTGACCACAGGGAAAATGAAGGAATTCCTTGGGGAGAGTCACCCTGCCGTAGCCAGGGTTAGGGAGTTAAGTGACTATATAGAATCTTTTTTATAGTAATAATTTCAATAAACTATAGGTGATTATAGATGGACGTTGATGGATATGATATGCCAGACGACCTCTACTACCACAGGGAGTTCATGTGGTGTAGGGTTGAGGGAGATTCTGCCGTAGTCGGTTTGATTGATTTCGCGCAACAGCTTTCAGGCGATATAAGCTTTGTGGAGATGCCCTTTGAAGGTGACACAGTAAGCCAAGACGATGAGGTAGGGACTGTGGAGACAGGTAAATGGGTGGGGAAACTTTTCGCTCCCCTTTCCGGTACCATTGAATCAAACAACGAGAAACTCTATGATGATCCAGCAGTCATAAACCAGGACCCCTACGGGGAGGGATGGATTTTCAGGATAAGCATGTCTGATCCGTCTGAGCTGGATAATCTAATGAAGATAGATGATGCAATAGAGTGGCTCAGGGGGGAGATAGAGAAAAACAAGTAGGCTGTAAATAGAAAGCATGAATCCATGAGCAACACCAGCAGAATACAGATAGATACCGCCTGATTTTTGAGTTCCTGAACGATGAGGATTGTTGGTATATCTGGCTCCCCCAGGGGGGGAGGGAACACAGACACCCTTGTGAGGAGAGCCTTGGAGTTATGTGAAAAAAAGGGCGCCGGGGTTGAGTTCATCCCCCTCTCAGGGAAAAAAATCGGGTACTGCGAGGGATGCTTCAGCTGCAGGAGAAACGGCTGCGTCAAGGATGATGATGCTGGAGAAATATTTGATTCCATGGAGAAGGCTGATGCCTTAATCATAGGTTCCCCCACCTATTTCTCTTCTGTTTCAGGCAGACTTAAGAGCTTATTCGACCGATCCCTCCCCCTTAGAAGCGGGGGTTACAGGCTGGGGAATAAGGTGGGGGGAGCCATAGCGGTAGGTGGCAGCAGAAACGGGGGGCAGGAGTTTGCGGTAAGGTGTATACATAACTGGATGCTCTTGCACGAGATGATTGTTGTAGGAGACAGAGAAACAGCCCACTTCGGCGGGATATGTGTGGGTAAAAATCCAGGTGACGTTTTAGAGGACAGGACTGGTTTAAGGACAGTGGATAATCTGGCTCTACATGTGCTTGATGTCGCAGGGAAACAGCTGGATTAGGGGTTATATATTTATTCCTGATGCGACTAAAGAATTAATAGATTGAAAAAGGGATACGCTTTAATCACTGATGCATTGATTGCACTTGTTTTTTTCATGGTAGTGGCTGTTGGCTTGGTTCAGTTATCAGGTTTCCCGGGCATCAGCAGGTCAGGCTACACTGCGTTCCTGGCCATGCACTACAGCGCAGAGGATGTGCTTGATGTCTTGAACAAAAAGGGTGTCCTGGATGATGTGGGATATATGTGGTCTCTTTCCAGGGGAAACAGAAGCTCTGTCTACTGGAGCAATGCCAGCAACATATCAAAGAGATATCTGGAGGAGATGATTCCCTGTCATGTAGGATATAAACTCCTTATTGAGGGCGAGGATATATGTAACTCCAGCTGGAACCCGAACAGGACAGCTGAAATAAAAAAAGACACTGAGACTCATGCCACAAGACTCCTGGTAGGTTACGGGGAGAACGCTACTGTTGTCGGAAAAACAGCCAGGGCTGCCTTAACCAAAATAAAAGAGAAAATAACCTCAGAGTATATATACTTCGGAGGCTTTGTAGGGCAGGGCAACATAAGCCAGGTATTGTTTCTCCCATCTGATGCGGCCGTGCAGAGCGCCTATATTGAGGTGAATGCGGGGAATGACTTTGATTTATACATCAATGGATTACAGTGCGGGGGAACATTTAATCCTGTCGGTGGGGGAATGGATGCCAGCATAAAGGATGCTAGCGGAAACATCACATCATGCAGTCCCCTCATAAGCAACAGGGGCAGTAATCCTAACAGCTTCGAGTTAAGGTTCACGGGCAGCAACATAAGCCAACAATACATTGGTGGGGGTTTCATTGAGGTAACCTACAACACCTCCGAGATGGACACTGATGCTGAAACAGGCTCTATGAGGTTTTATCTGCCCGGAATCCATGGAATAATAAACTATTACTCCTCCTTCTACGTTCCCGGATGGGTTACCTCCATCAACACCAACATCTCATTCAGGAATAATTTCACCACTTTCTTCACCATAGGGGATAAGACCGTTTTCAGGTTGAATGGAAGCAACACCAGCAGGCAGATATATAACTCTTCAGCGGATTTGCTGGGGAGCGGGTTGTTCTCTCAATCAGAGCTGAGCGAAAAAACCGTACCCATCAGGGTGGGAACCGAGGGGATGCAGTACTCCTACACGACAGAGAGAGGTAACGCAGACGTTGTACTAATAACTGATGTTTCGGGTAGTATGGACTGGCGGATAGGCTACAACGACAACATAGCGGGTGAGGAGAGGTCATGTTGTGCGATACCGTTTGCTTCGCAGGGTATAATAGATGATGTGGGCTCCAGGGCTTATGGGTTAACG